>CAWUUC010000090.1:0-22087 GCA_963924905.1 uncultured Paracoccaceae bacterium | reverse complement strand
AGCCATACCCAAATCCTTAAAATGATTTTGCTAGCGTAAACCTAGCCTTCTATGTGTTCAAGGCGCACCGACATGAATCAGCACAAGGTCGCCAATTTCTGAACAGTGGCCAACATTTCGTCCACCGTCGGATGGGCTGCTGTCTGAATTTCTGCGACCTTGACCCCGACTGCAACGGCCACCTGATCGCTAAAAGCGGCAATATAGAGGGATGCTGCACCATCGATTCTTTTATATTCTTGACAGAACAAGGCTGCTGATCTGGCGGAAAACAGGGGCACGATCACTGACTGAGAGCGACGCAAAAGATCGCTGGCCTTTTCTGACAACGCGCAGGCTTTTTGGCGATAAACAGCCACTGAAACAGTCTCTCTTCCAGCGGAATTTAATGCGTTGGGTAAATCTGGCGCGGCCTCTTCGGCGTGCAAAAACAAAAACCTTCCTGATATATTCTCTTGAATAATCAAATCATACAAATTGCGCCAATCACCTTGGGATGCGCGCACCACAAATCCCGCTGCAGTCGCGGCATCTGCTGTGCGCTGGCCCACACAATAGGCCAGCGGTGGCAAGGGCTGCATCTGCGTGCCAAGAACACCTGTTTCTGAGGTAAATATCACAGCAGAAAACGCACCCAATGGGGGGGCGGCTGGGATGATTTCTGGCGCGATCAAAGGCGATATGACGATAGGGGCATATGGCAGTGTCGCCGCCAATTCTTTGGCAAAGCGCAGGCTTTGCGCTTGAGCGCGGGTCAGCAGAATGGGGGCGTGGGATTGTCGGATCATGTGCAAAGTGATACCTGCCAATCAGCGATCAGGCAACGGCACAACAAAAAGGGGCGCAAAATTGGGCCTGATATTTCTTGGGATAGAATCCAGTTGCGACGATAGTGCCGCCGCAGTTGTGGCGGTGGATGATGCTGGTCGCGGCGAAATCTTATCGTCAGTGGTCGAGGGTCAGACATCTCTGCACGCAGATTTTGGCGGTGTGGTTCCCGAAATCGCTGCCCGCGCCCATGCGGAACGTCTGGATCACTGCGTTGAGGCTGCCTTAGCGGAGGCCAATCTGACACTGCGCGACATGGATGGGATTGCCGTCACCGCTGGGCCAGGGTTGATCGGCGGGGTGCTGTCTGGGGTCATGCTGGCCAAAGGGTTGGCGGCGGGGGCAAATATTCCGCTGATTGGGGTCAACCATTTGGCGGGCCACGCCCTAACGCCGCGCCTGACGGATGGATTGGAGTTTCCCTATCTGATGCTGCTGATTTCGGGCGGCCATTGTCAGTTTCTGATCGCCCATGCCGCTGACCGATTTGAGCGATTGGGCGGCACGATTGATGATGCCCCGGGCGAGGCCTTTGACAAAATCGCAAAACTGCTGGCGCTGCCACAACCGGGTGGTCCAGCCGTTGAGGCCGAGGCCAGTTTAGGCGATGCCAAGCGTTTTACCTTTCCGCGCCCGCTGTTAGATCGGGCGGGATGTGATTTGTCATTTTCAGGCCTAAAGACCGCGGTTTTACGCGCGCGTGATGCGATTATTGTCGAAAAATCGGGTCTAACATTGCAAGATCGCCGCGATTTATGTGCAAGCTTTCAGTTGGCAGTGGCAGAGGTTTTGGCAGAAAAGACAAGACGCGCTGTTCGCCTTTATCTGGATCATAGGCCCGCAAACCCCAGTTTTGCCGTGGCGGGGGGTGTCTCGGCAAATCTGGCCATTCGCGCTAGGTTAGAGACTGTTTGTTCCCAATATAACGTGCGCTTTCTGGCCCCCCCTTTGCGACTTTGCACGGATAATGCGGCAATGATTGCTTGGGCGGGACTGGAACGTTTCAGGCTGGGCATCAACCATCCTGATGATCTGATTGCTCGGCCCCGTTGGCCCTTGGATCAAACGGCCAGCCCTATGATCGGCTCTGGAAAAAAGGGGGCTAAGGCATGATCGGCATTATGGGCGCGGGGGCCTTTGGCACAGCCCTTGGCGTGGTTTTGGCACAGGCAGGACGGGATGTTTTGCTATGGGGGCGCGATACAGGATCAATGCAGGGCGTCAATGCGCGGCATTTGCCACAGGTCAGTTTTCCCAAAACCCTCAATGTCACGTCGGATGCCACGCTCTTGAGAAGGGCTGAGGTGATTTTACTCGCCGTGCCAATGCAGGCCTTGGGACAGGTCATGCAAGACCAAGCACAGGCTTTTGCCGATCAACCCCTGATTGCTTGCTGCAAAGGGTTTGATCTGACCACCCTGACAGGGCCAAGCGCCGTGATTGGGTCGCATCAACCAAAATCATCCATTGGTGTTTTGACAGGTCCCAGCTTTGCCACCGATATTGCAAACGGATTGCCCACAGCCTTGACCTTGGCGACGGTGGCGAAAAACGCCCATGATTTGCAAGAATTGCTCTCGACCAAAACCCTGCGCCTTTACCACAGCACCGATGTGATCGGCGCAGAACTTGGCGGCGCGTTGAAAAACGTGATTGCTATAGCGGCTGGAATAGTGATGGGCGCAGGCCTTGGTGCATCGGCGCGGGCCGCATTGATGACACGGGGATTTGTCGAAATGCAGCGCATGGCCGCAGCCTTGGGGGCGCAAGCCGATACATTGGCGGGCTTGTCTGGTTTTGGGGATCTGGTGTTGACCTGTTGTTCTAACGAATCGCGAAACTTTCGTTTTGGCTTTGCCTTGGGTGCGGGAAAATCCTTTGATCCGAAGATAACGGTCGAGGGGATCGCGACAGCAAAAGCAGTCTCTAATATGGCAAAAAGAGACGGAATTCAGATGCCCATCACTGATATGGTTGCTGCCTTGCTGGCAGAAAAAATTGATCTAAACTCGGCCATAGCGGCGCTGATGTCGCGTCCGTTGAAAAAGGAATAGACCATGCGTGTTGCCCTGATCTGCATTGATAAGCCCGATGCCCTGCAAACCCGTCTTGATAACCGCGCCGCCCATTTGGCGCATATCGAAAACACAGGCGTCGTTGAAATGGCGGGTCCGTTTTTGGACCAAGAGGGGGCGATGGTGGGCAGTCTGGTGATATTAAATGTGGCTGATATGGCGGCGGCAATGGATTGGGCGAATGCAGACCCCTATTCCAAGGCGGGTCTGTTCAAATCGCTCGATCTGCGCGAGTGGAAAAAGGTCATTGGATGAACTATTGGCTGCTGAAATCCGAACCTGACGAATTTGGCTGGCCCGATCTGATCGCTCAAGGTCAGGCAGAATGGACGGGCATTCGCAACTTTCAGGCCCGCAACAATCTGCGCGCCATGGCGGTGGGGGATCGGGCATTTTTCTATCACTCTAACATCGGTAAAGAGATCGTGGGTATCGTTGAAATCACCCAGACAGCAGCCCCAGACAGCAGCACAGACGATCCCCGTTGGGACAGTGTCTGGGTGCGGCCCCTACGCACGATCAAACCAATCACCTTAGATGTGTGCAAAGTGGTTGGGGGTCTATCAGAAATGGCCCTTGTCAAAAGCCCACGCTTGTCGGTCCAACCCGTGACGCAAGCGGAGTGGGATATTATTTGCACACTGGGCGCTGAATGAATTGATCCATCCCGTTTTCCTGTCTAGTCTTTCGTTATAACGACAGCGTGAGGGCAACATGCAACTGATCAGCGTATTGGTGGCGGCCTTGGGCGCTTGAGCCTTTGGGGCGGCTTGGTATATGGGCCTGTCGAAAGTTTGGATAAAGGCTGCAGGCATCGAATGCGATGAAAATGGCAAACCTATGGGTGCCAATGATCCGACACCGTTTATTCTTTCGGCAATAGCGATGGTGATTGTTGCGGGCTTTATGCGCCACATCTTTGCCACATCGGGCGTTGTCACAGCGGGCGCTGGTTTGCTATCTGGTCTGGGGGTTGGGCTGTTTTTTATCGCGCCTTGGACGATGATCAACAATGCATATGGCAAAAAGCCGTTCACCTTAACGCTGATAGACGGCGGTTATGCGGTGTTTGGCTGTGCGATTATTGGATTGATTTTGACGTTGATATAGCTGCAACGAAATGGGGGGTCCCTACCCCTAAAGACCCCCCATCCACCCCACGTGTTCCCCTAGCACCACACGTGTTCTGTCAAAAAGGGTCTTGGGCCTACTGCCCCGTTGTTTATGGATACACGAAAAATACGGGCAGCGCAAAGATCAAGAACCTAAAGGTTGATCGATATGCTGCCCGCTTTTCTTTATTTATAGACCGCTTCTTTGCGGAAATGGGTTGTCAAAAGATAATAAAAGACGGCGCGGTATTTATTGCGCTCGCTGCGGCCATAAGTGTCGATGACGGCATCAATCGCCTCGGCCAAGGCGGGGCCATCGGTTAGACCCAGTTTTTTAACCAGAAAGTTTTTACGCACACGGTCCAATTCTTCGGGGTCTGATGCCGCAACAGTTGCTGCATCGGCGCTATAAATGGATGGACCACAGCCAATCGTCACCTTGGTCAACAAGGCCATGTCGGGGTCAACCTTGCATTTGGTTTTCAGATCATCTGCATATTTTTGAATCAAATCATCGCGCTTGCTCATATCTCACTCCCTAAAAATTGCTTTGGCACGTTAACTTTGCCCAGTGGGGACAACATTGCAAGAAAAAAGGCCCCACTGATAAGGGGGCCTTTTTTCAGAGATTTGTCAGAGTTTAGTAACGGTAATGTTCAGACTTGAACGGACCTTCAACCTTTACGCCAATATAGTCAGCTTGGTCTTTTTTCAATTCGGTCAATTTGACACCAATCTTCTTCAGATGTAGGCGCGCGACCTTTTCATCCAAAGCCTTGGGCAAAATGTAAACACCGGGCTGATATTCAGCGCCTTTGGTCCACAACTCCATCTGCGCCAAAACTTGGTTGGTAAAGCTGGCTGACATCACAAAGGATGGGTGACCCGTCGCATTACCCAAGTTCAAGAGACGCCCTTCGGACAACAATATGATGCGATTGCCCGAGGGCATTTCGATCATATCGACCTGTTCTTTGATATTGGTCCATTTGTGATTTTTCAGCGCAGCCACTTGGATTTCATTGTCGAAATGGCCAATATTGCCCACAATCGCCATGTCCTTCATTTCGCGGATATGTTCGATGCGGATCACATCTTTGTTGCCTGTGGTGGTGATGAAAATATCTGCATTTGCGACTTCGTCTTCCAACAAGGTCACCTCATAGCCGTCCATCGCCGCCTGCAAGGCGCAGATCGGATCGACTTCGGTCACTTTTACCCGCGCACCTGCGCCGCGCAAACTGGCAGCAGACCCTTTGCCGACATCGCCGTAACCGCAAACAACGGCCACTTTACCCGCCATCATTGTGTCAGTCGCACGGCGGATACCGTCGACCAGCGATTCCTTACAGCCGTATTTATTATCAAATTTCGACTTGGTGACGGAATCGTTCACGTTGATCGCTGGGAATGGCAGCTGGCCCGACTTGTGCAATTCATAAAGACGATGCACGCCTGTGGTGGTTTCCTCGGACACGCCTTTGATTGCAGCGCGCTGTTTTGTGAACCAACCGGGAGTCGCGGCCAAACGCTTTTTGATCTGATTGAACAGGCAAACTTCTTCGTCAGATGTTGGCACTTCGATAATGCCAGTCTCGCCCGCCTCAACGCGCGCACCGATCAAGACATACATGGTGGCATCGCCGCCATCGTCCAAAATCATATTGCAGGTGCCGCCTTCGCCGCCAAACTGGAATATCTTATCAGTATATTCCCAATATTCTTCCAGCGTTTCGCCCTTGATGGCAAAGACGGGGGTTCCCGCCGCCGCAATCGCCGCGGCCGCATGGTCTTGGGTCGAAAAGATATTACAAGACGCCCAGCGCACATCCGCGCCCAAGGCTGTCAGCGTTTCAATCAAGGCCGCTGTTTGGATCGTCATATGCAAAGATCCTGAAATCCGCGCACCTTTTAGGGGTTTTGCATCGCCAAACTCTTCGCGCAACGCCATCAGACCTGGCATTTCGGTTTCTGCAATGACCAATTCTTTGCGGCCAAATTCGGCCAATGCGATATCCTTGATGATGTAATCATTGGCCATATGCCATTCTCCTTGATCCAAAATTTAGCTGGCAGATAGCACGCTTACCCCCTCTAGACAACTCAGACAGGCAATGTCAGTAAAATGCGGTGGAAAAGGAGGCCTGATGAAACAACCCCGCGCATGGCAAAGAATGCTGTCAGGCCGCAGATTGGATCTGTTGGACCCAACACCTGTTGATATTGAGGTTGAAGATATCGCTCATGGACTGGCCTTTGTCGCGCGGTGGAACGGACAAACGCGCGGCGATTTTCCCTATTCGGTGGCTGAACATTCGCTGCTGGTCGAACAGATTTTCACCCGCCAAACAGGGGCAAATGCAAAATGGCAATTGGCGGCATTGCTGCATGATGCGCCCGAATATGTCATCGGTGATATGATCAGTCCCGTCAAATCTGCCGTCGGCCCGGGTTACGGCGAGATGGATTTACGCCTGACTGCGGCGGTCCATCTACGATTTGGCTTGCCAGCCGTTTTGCCTGCGCCCGTCAAAAAGGCGATCAAATCGGCGGATAAGATTTCCGCTTGGGCAGAGGCCGTTGAAATTGCGGGTTTTGATCCTGCCGAGGCAGATCGTTTATTTGGCAAGCCTGAGCCTGAATTGCTGCGCGGACTAAGGATTCGACTGCGCCCACCCGTCGCCGTTCGCGCAGATTTTATCGCTCGTCATAACATCCTGTTGGCGCAGATTTAGCGCGCCCAGCGGCCAAGCGCAGCCTCATCCTCATCCTTGGCGGCAACCCAACGGGTGCCGTCCGTGCTGATTTCCTTTTTCCAAAAGGGCGCGCGCGATTTTAGATAGTCCATCAAAAATTCCGCTGAAGCAAAGGCATCAGCGCGGTGCAATGAAGCAGTGGCGACCATCATAATGGGCGCTCCCACGTCCAGATAACCAAAACGGTGGATCACCAGGGCATCAATCAATGACCAACGCGATTTTGCCTGATCCATGATATCGGTGATCGCACGTTGTGTCATAGCGGGATAATGTTCGATTTCCATCGCCCGCAATTGTCCACCATTGCTGCGGACAACACCGCTAAAGGTGACAATTGCACCCGCGCCCGCTGCACCTGCCGCAAATTGATTGGCCTCAATCCCCAGATCAAAGGCGGCCTCTTGAATCCGCAACATTTTAGCCACCTGTCATGGGGGGGAAAAATGCCACTTCGCGCACGCCAGCCAAAGGCGTATCGAAATCAGATAGGGTTTGATCCAAGGCCACGCGCAGCGCAGATATATCGGCAAAGGCCAAGGCATAGCGTGGGTCTTTTGCCGACAATTGCGCAATCAATGCGCGTGGTGTCGCCGCATCGGTGTCCAATGTTTCGCGGGGAAGACCGATGCGTTCACGCAGCCATGCGAAATATAGCACGTCAATCATGGCTCGTCCCGCAGATAGGGTTTGGATTTTTGGAAATAATCCCACCCTGTAATCGCGGTCAAGGCCGCAGCAATCCACATCAGAACCAGACCCGCATAGCCCGCAACAGAGGCGCAATCAGACCGCCCACAGGCGCGGATTGGATCGGCCAGACCCGCTGAAACAGCGACGCTATATTGTTCTGGCGTCATACCGGCCATCGCAACGCCGTTCAGGTATTCCAAACCCGTCCCCAAGAACAAAACAGCTAGGGCCACCATCTGCAAGGTGGTCTTCCATTTGGCCAATTTTGTCACCTGAAGCGTGCCTGCAGATGCGCCCAAAAACTCACGCAGACCCGATACAAAAACCTCGCGGAACAGAATAATGGTGGCGGGCAAAATCAGCCACGGATTCATCCCTGAATAGCCCGTCAAAACCATGATCGCGATGACCACCATCGCCTTATCCGCGATCGGGTCCAACATCGCCCCAAATTTGCTTTCTTGTTTCCAAAGACGCGCCAAATAGCCGTCGAAAAAGTCAGTGATCGCCGCGCCCACAAACAAGGCTAATGCGAACCAATCCGCCCAAGGACGGTGAAAATACAGAAACATGACGGCCACACCAGGGGCGGCCAGCAGTCGAATAACCGTCAAAATATTAGGCAGGTTCCAATTCATAAGGATAGCTTATCCCGCGCTCGGAAAAGGCGAAAGGGGAAAACGCGCTAGTGTGGAACGGGCGCCCAAATCACATCATCAATGCGCGGCGCGCCCAGCGACAGCATGACAACACGGTCAAATCCCATCGCAATGCCCGCAGCATCGGGCATCTGCGACAGCGCCGACAAAAACTGCTCGTCCAAGGGATATCTCTCGCCATAGACCCGCTGCTTTTCTGCCATCTCTAGCATAAATCTGCGGCGCTGTTCGTCGGGATCGGTCAATTCACCAAATCCATTCGCCAATTCAACGCCGCAGGCATAGACCTCAAATCTTTCGGCGAGGCGAGGGTCATGAGGCAATTTGCGCGCCAAGGCGGCTTCAAAGGCGGGATAATGATCTAGAATGGTGATCCGATCGATGCCCAAATGTGGTTCGACCAATTCACCTAAAATCCGCGATAGCATATCTGACCAAGTGTCGTCTGGGGCAGTGCGAAGACCAATCACCTTGCAAGCTTGGGCCAAGGCGGGGGCGGAAACGTGGCCCTCGGCGTCCATCGTCGCCATCAGATCAATACCCGCATAACGCAAGAATGCCTCTGGCACTGATAAACGCTCGGCATCGGCAAAAGGATTGCAGGTTTTATCCCGAAAACGTAACAACGGTGCGCCGGTGGTTTGTGCCGCCAGTCGGATCAGATCGACCACATCCACCATCAACACATTATAGGGCGTCTCAACGCGATACCATTCCAGCATCATGAATTCAGGGCTGTGCAATGCGCCACGTTCACGGTTGCGAAAGACATGGGAAAAGGCAGCGATTTGACGTTCGCCCGCAGCCAACAATTTTTTCATCGCAAATTCAGGGCTGGTGTGCAGATACATCCGCCGACTTTGCCCGTCATTGCCAATGGCATCCGTGGCAAACCCGTGCAAATGCGCCTCATTTCCGGGGCTGATGGCAAGCGCGGCGGGGTCCACCTCGACAAAGTTTTGATCGGCCAGCCACAGCCGCATTGCGGCCAAAATGCGGTTCCTTGCCAACAGCAGCGGCCTGCGTTCGGCATGTCTTGCAGCAGTCCACCATAGGTCTTGGGTCATTTCAGCTTTCGATTCTTATTCTAATGCGCTAAAGGCGAGGAAACACACCTGCGCTGACCCATAAAAGCGCGCAGGCCCGAAAACAAGGATATCAACCGTGAAAGTCATCGCTTCCAGCCTGCGTAAAGGCAATGTTGTTGAAATGGACGGCAAACTTTATGCCGTGCTCAAGGCCGAAAACTTCCACCCGGGCAAAGGCACACCCACGACATCCGTGGATATGCGCCGTATTTCGGATGGGGTGAAGGTGGCCGAACGCTGGCGCACCACGGAAATGGTTGAAAAGGCCAATGTCGACGACCGCGAATATGATTTTCTATACGAAGACAGCGAAGGCTTTCATTTCATGGAGCCAAACACCTATGAACAAATCGCTGTGCATCCCGACGTGATCGGCGATGATAAGGTGTTTTTGGTCGATGGAATCAAAGTCTATCTTAAAACCTATGATGGTTTGGCCATTGCGATGGAATTGCCCATGCGCGTTACGGTTGAGATTGCCGAAACAGAGCCAGTTACCAAAGGACAAACCGCGTCTTCGTCTTACAAGCCCGCGATTTGCACCAATGGCGTGCGCATCATGGTCCCACCACATATTGGGCCAGAAACACGGGTTGTCATCAATACAGACGATTTATCCTATCAAGGTCGTGCGCAAGATTAGGGGATGGGGCGGCCCTGTCGCCCCCAATCCGCCGATCGCAATGATTATTTTGATGCCCCCCTTGTTTTTATGCCGAAAATAGGGCATGTGTATAGGGCGAACAACGCTATTACTCGAAACATCTGTCTCCTTGCGGCTTCAGCTATCGATTCTAACGTGACTGAGCCAAGCCATCGCATACTGCGGATGGCATACCAAACTAAGGAGATCTCACGATGGCTAATGGCACCGTGAAGTGGTTTAACGCAACCAAGGGCTTCGGCTTTATTGCACCAGCAAATGGCAACAAGGACGTTTTCGTTCACGTTTCCGCAATGGAACGCGCTGGCATCCGTCAGTTGAACGACGGCCAAGCCGTGACTTTCGACATCGAAGCAGGCCGTGATGGCCGCGAGTCGGCGATCAATCTGGCGCTGGCATAATTCCTGACCTTTGGTCACAGGAACTGTCGCATGAAATAGAAAACGGGGAAAGCGAATGCTTTCCCCGTTTTTCATTTTGCGGGTTTAGATCGCCATATCGTCAGGCGTTTTGCCGTTGCTAAGGGCATCTGCAAACCAGCGCGGTTGACGACCACGCCCAGACCATGTCTCTGACGTGTCTTTTGGATTGGCGTATTTTGGTGTTGCGGGCGCGCGCTTTCGCACTGGCACCGCCCCAGTCAACTCTGCCAAAGAAAACCCCAAGGCCCGCGCCTTTTCTTCCAGTTCTGCCAAAGCTTGACGTTTGGCGCGATCCTGAAAACCATCAATTTCCTTGACAATATTTGCGTGTAAATTTTTCAATTCTTTAAGGGATAATTGTGAAAAATCGAAATGCATAAAGCTTTCCTTTGCTAGTGTGTAGGCATCTATAAAATAATCAAATGTCTTATTTTAATAACTAGATCCCTAATCCAAATCAATCACGAATCAGAAATACACCTTATTTTGGGCTGCGTTTCGCCAATATGCGTTGCAAGGTGCGTCGGTGCATCGACAAACGGCGCGCTGTTTCTGAAACATTGCGGTTACACATTTCATAAACCCGTTGAATATGTTCCCAACGCACACGGTCCGCCGACATTGGGTTTTCTTGCAAGACAGGCGTTGCATCGCCCTTTAAAAGCAAGGCATTTACAACGTCATTGGCATCTGCGGGTTTGGACAAATAATCCGTCGCACCAATTTTTACCGCTGCAACCGCAGTCGCAATGGCCCCATAGCCCGTTAAAACAACGATGCGGCAATCGGGACGGCGCTCGCGCAACAGTTCGACAACATCCAAACCGTTGCCATCTTCTAGGCGCAAATCAATCACGGCAAAGGCGGGTGGGCGTGCCAGCGCAATACTGCGACCTGCGGCCACGCTATTCGCGATTTCGGGCACAAAGCCACGCTTTTCCATCGCCTTTGCAAGCCGTTTTGCAAAAGCCTCATCATCATCAACCAGCATAAGGGTGGGATCAGGTCCGATGTCAGCGCTAAGATCTTCCAATTCTAACCTCCCGAAGCAATTATCCATCCCTTTTTAGGGCGCACCACAAACATTCTTTGTGGCTATTTCACTTGATCGACAAAACATTCCGTTCGCTGTGCGATATTTTGCGGCGTTGCGTCCCGATCAAAGAAATCAACAAATCCCACATCAGGTAGCATCAAATACGTAAAGGTCGAGTGATCCATCAAATAGTATTGAGGATCACCTTCTTGTTTTTGATAATAGGTTTTATAGGCAAGGGATGCAGCCTTAATCTGATCCTCTGAACCTGTCAGCCCAATCATCTTGGGATGAAGATTGTCGGTAAAGTCACGCAAAACAGTGGGCGTATCGCGGGCTGGATCGATGGTTATAAAGACGGGCGTCACATCATAGCCGTCAGCCTGCAACAGATCGACCGCCTCGGCATTGCGGACCGTATCCAGCGGGCAAACATCAGGGCAAAAGGTATAGCCAAAATAGATCAAGGTTGGTTTGGTGATAATATCAGTATCCGTCACCGTCTTGTTATTTTCATCAACCAAGGTGAATGGCCCCCCAATCGCCCCACCCCCAACAACCGATCCCCTACATTGTGCCAAAGGATCTTTTGCACCTGAGCCATAGACAGTGTAGATTGATCCGCCAACAAAGCCGACGACAGCAATACTTGCGATTGTTGCAAAAATTTTACGCATACGGAAATACCGTCCTATGTTCCAAAGGGCAGGCACAGTTTACGCTGTGATTGGATTTAAGGCCATATGGGAAGGCGGGACAGAATGACACAGCAAGACGAAAAAGCTGGAAATGTTCATCACAACGCTGATTGGCATCGGTCCGATTGGTTGGCCCTGCGGACGCTTATTATGTTGCGCTGGACGGCGATGGCGGGCCAATCCGTTGCGATTGCGGTGGCGCAAGTTTATTTGAATTTCGAACTTCCGATTGGCCTATGTCTTTTGACGATCAGCGCTGCAATCATCGTTAATTTGGTTTTGATCAATATCTTCCCCCGAAATAAACGTTTAAATGAGACACAATCGCAATTTCTATTGCTGTTTGACACGCTGCAATTGGCCGTTTTGTTGTTTTTGACGGGCGGTTTGGCCAATCCATTTGCCTTATTGATCTTGGCCCCCGTTGTGGTTTCTGCCAGCGCGCTGGATCTGCGCGCAACCTTGATTATCGGGCTGTTTGCAGCGATTTGCACCACGGTTATTTGGCTTTTTGGTATGCCACTGCGGGGGAATGGCGTAACTATCTTTGAAATACCGCCTTTGTTCGAATTTGGGTTTTGGCTGTCAATTTTGGTGGGAATCGGGTTTTTGGGGCTTTATGCACGGCGCGTTTCTTTGGAAATTCATTCGATGTCTGATGCTCTTTTGGCAACGCAGCTGGCGCTTGCAAGGGAACAAAAACTGACGGATCTGGGCGGGGTTGTGGCTGCGGCGGCGCATGAATTGGGGACACCCTTGGCCACGATAAAATTGGTCAGCACGGAACTGATCGATGAATTAGCCAATCATCCTGCATGGCGCGAGGATGCCGCCCTTATTCGCGAACAGGCGGATCGGTGCCGCGATATTTTGCGGCAAATGGGCAAGGCAGGAAACGACGATTTACACCTGCGAAAAGCACCCTTTAGCGCCACCATCCGCGAGGCTGCAGACCCCCACGGTCAGCGCGGGAAAGACCTGCAATTTTCATTCGTCGCGGTCGGCGACACCGATCAACCTGAACCATATATCTTGCGCCAGCCAGAACTGATCCACGGCATCCGAAACCTTGTCCAAAATGCCGTAGATTTCGCCAAGCAAACTGTTTGGATCGAAGGAACATGGACTGAAGACAGCTTGATTTTGCGGATTTCCGACGATGGTGCTGGCTTTTCCAGCCAGATTATCGGGCGCATCGGTGATCCCTTTTTGCGATCAAAACGTGAGGCCGCAAACAATACCGCACGCCCTGGCTATGAGGGGATGGGGATGGGCCTTTTTATTGCCAAAACGTTGTTGGAACGGACTGGCGCGCAGTTGACCTTTGCCAATGCTTCTGACCCGTTTTTGAACATCGAAGAGCGCCCAGAGCAATGCGGCGCCATTGTTGAAGTGGTCTGGCCGCTCTTGGCGATCGCAACAACGCGCGGTGGGGCGATCGGGCAGAACATTCCTATTCGCTAAATTATTGATTTTTAATGCAATGGCGTTGGTGTTAACCATTTGTTAATGAATTTACGCTTAGGTTGAGTGCAAGGCTAAATACTCAACGCAGGTGTGATTATGCTGCAAGCCCAGAATATCAGCATTTTAGGCAATATTCTTCTGATCATCACGATTGGGCTTTTGGTCGCGCATCTTTTGCAACGCCCCAGACCGCAAGCGGTGAACCCGATCCTTTTACAAGGTCCAAAAGGCCCAGTATTTCTGTTTGATGAGGATCATTTGATTGATTGCACCCCCGCCGCGCGGGCGCTTTTGGCCAGCGGGTTGACGGTTGATGGCGATTGGTTGCGCCTTATGGCCCTATTGAAACGTCAATTTCCTGATGCCGAGTCGAAATTGCGCGATATTTCTAAAATTGGCAGTTTCTCGCAGATTTCGCACAGCGAAAATGGTGTGGCCACACTGCTAGAAGCGGAGTTTGCAGGCGGATTGACAAAAATCACCCTCAGCGATCCCGATATATCCGATGACGCAAGTATAGCGATTGGCATCGCGCATCGCGCGCTTATCCAAGAGGTAGCTGCTTTGCGCGAGGTCGTTTCGAATGCACCCGTGTTATCGTGGCGCGAAGATACCGAGGGGGCGATCATTTGGGCCAATACACCCTATCTTATTTTGGCGGCCGAAACTTTGCCGCAGGGCCAAGAATTGTCATGGCCATTGCCACGGCTATTTGGTCGCAGTGCCAGCTTGCAATCGGCAGAGCGTCAGCGTCAAAGCATTAACTTGTCCAACAAGACTGCTGCGTGGTTTGATATGCACAGTCACGTCAGCGGAAGTGAGTTGCTGTGTTTTGCAACGCCCGCCGACGGCGCAGTCACCGCAGAAATGTCTTTGCGCGAGTTTATGCAAACACTTTCGAAAACATTCGCGCAATTGCCGATTGGACTGGCTGTCTTTGACAAAGACCGCAAATTACAAATGTTCAATCCCGCCTTATTGGACCTAACGGCCTTGCCCGCCGACTTCTTATCGATGCGACCCAGTTTGCTGTCTGTTCTTGACGCATTGCGCGAACGCAATTTGTTACCAGAACCAAAAAATTACCAAGATTGGCGGCGCCAAATCGTCGAAATAGAAAAGGCGGCCGCGACTGGAATATTTACCGAAAACTGGGCCTTGGCGGATGGGCAAACTTTTCGGGTCACAGGTCGTCCACACCCGAATGGTGCACTGGCCTTAATGATCGAAGATATCTCAACTGAAATGCAGCGCTCTCGTCGCTATCGGTCGGATTTGGAATTGGGCCATTCGGTGATCGATCAGATGGAACAGGCGATTGTCGTTTTTAACCAGTCTGGTCAATTGATGTGGTCAAATGCCGCCTACAGCCATCTTTGGGGCCATGACCCGAACGAAACCTTGGCCGAGGCCAATGTGCATAACATCACTGACCATTGGAAAGGCCTAACCGCGCCCACCAAACTTTGGACTGAAATTGAAGAGTTCGTTCACACGATTGGAAACCGCGAGAATTGGGACGGCGAATTGCGTTTGTCGGATGGGCGATTGGTGTCTTGTCGGGTTGCGCCCGTGGCCGCTGGGGCAACGATGATTGCGTTCCAAACTGTCGTAAAACCCCAAACCACCAACCTGCCCACCCCACAAAACATCCGCAAGCGGGCGCAATAATCGCTTAGAACCTTGCAGCGGAATTTGCGCAGGTTAAACTGCGGTATGCAATCATGCGACCGTCCCATTGTTATTTATTTGCCTGATCCAAACGCGACCGATCGCTTGGCCGTGCTTGTGGCGGATTTTATCGGTGCGGGTGATACGATATTGCTGTCGGGCCATGTCGGCGCGGGCAAAAGCCATTTCGCGCGCGCCTTTATTCGCAGCCATTTCGGCGCATCCGAGGATGTGCCCTCACCCAGCTTTACGCTTGTGCAGACCTATCAAAACGACTTGGTCGAAATTTGGCACGCAGATTTATATCGACTGACCCATCCTGATGAAATCCAAGAGTTGGGATTGGTTGACGCGATGGAACAGGCGATTTGCCTGATCGAATGGCCAGATCGTTTGGGTGATCTGTTGCCAAAGCGCGCCATTCATCTAGGGCTGACCGCCAAAGACGGGGCGCATCACGCCATTTTGACCGCCCCCCATCACCCTGAAATGATCCAAAAAATTCTAGGCGAATTTGCCCATGAGTGACCATCGCGACGACGAAATTGATCTGTTTTTGGCAAAAGTTGGTTGGGCCAAGGCTGATCGAACAGCGCTGGCGGGGGATGCCTCTGCGCGGCGGTATTGGCGCCTGAATTTGCGCGGTCAACGTGGTGTTTTGATGGATGCCCCCCTTGGTCAAGCCGACGATCCCGCACAATTTTTGCAAATTGCCGATCATTTGGCGTTATTGGGGCTGTCACCTCCACGCTGCTTGGCCAAAGATTTATCCAAGGGTTTCTTGTTGCTTGAAGATTTAGGTGACGGTGTTTTTGCCCGCCTTATTGACCATGATCCAACCCGCGAGCTGTCATTGTTTCAAGGCGCAGTTGATGTTTTGGTTCATCTGCAATCGGCCCCAGCCCCGCCGGGATTACCCAATTTGACCGCCCAAGATTGGGCAGCCTCCACCCTGATTGCGATCACGCAGTATCGTGCAGGGATCGTTGACGATCCTTATGACCCAGCGCCGTTCCTTGCTGCCTTGACCTTTGCCTTGCGCGCCCATGCCGACGGACCCCGCGTCTTGGTTTTGCGGGACTATCATAGCGAAAATCTGCTGTTTTTGCCCGATCGCGCGGGTATAGCCCAGACAGGCCTATTGGATTTTCAGTTGGGCCAAATGGGCCAACCTGCCTATGATCTGGTCTCGTTGTTGCAAGATGCCCGCCGTGATGTCAGCCCAGAAACCGAATCCTTTTTACGTCAGTATTTTGGGGCGAAAACCCATCAGGATGAGACGTTGTTTTCCGCACAATATGCCGCTTTGGGGGCGTTGCGCGCCCTTCGGATTTTGGGAATATTTGCCCAACTTTGTCGCAAGGGCGGCAAGCCCCACTATTTAACCCTGCTGCCGCGTGTTTATCGGCAGTTGTTTAGAAACCTTGAACATCCCAAATTGGCCGATTTGCGCGCCATTTGTGAACAAGCCTTGCCCGAACCGACCCCCGTTCATATTGAAAGACTCAGATCCCAATGCGGCCATTTCCCCTTATGATTTTTGCCGCCGGCTTTGGCACGCGGATGGGTGCGTTGACCAAATCTATGCCCAAGCCATTGATCCCAGTCGCAGGAAAACCACTGATTGATCATGCTTTGGCCATTGCTGATGCGGCAGGTGTCCAAAAAACCGTCGTAAATCTGCACTATTTTGGTGCGAAAATTGAGGCCCATTTGGCGGGGCGCAACATAACTTTTGCATGGGAGAAAGACCAAATTTTGGAAACAGGCGGCGGGTTAAAGGCGGCACTTTCGCTGTTGGATGCTGACACTGTTTTTGTGATGAATTCTGATGCGGTTTGGACAGGAAAAAACCCGCTGCTGCAATTGCGCGCTGCATGGGATCCTGACAAGATGGACACATTATTGTTGCTGCTGCCCCGCGCAGATGTTTTGGGACACACGGGCGCAGGCGATTTTTTATTGGACGAGGATGGACGCATTTCACGCGCACATGGTGTTTCTGCACCCGTTTATTTAGGGGCTCAGATTGTGAAAACTTCAGTTGTTGCTGCCATGACGGATCACGTTTTTTCCCTTGGCAGGGTCTGGGATGACCGTATTTCGGTGGGGCGGGCCTTTGGGATGATGCACCAAGGCGGCTGGTGCGATGTGGGCAATCCAGCGGGGATCGAACTGGCCGAAGGGATGAAAGATGTTTGACCCAGACCTGCCGCGCGTTTTTGGCGTCGCCCCTGGGTGTGATTTTCCCAATACCTTGGTCATGGGCCTGCAATCGCGCATGGCAGGGCGAGCACCACAAGACATGGCATCGGTTACATTGTTTGTGAACACCGCCCGTATGCGTCGCCGTATCGTCGATATTTTTACCGCAGAGGGGGCAAGCTTTTTGCCCAAATTGCGTCTAATCACTGATATTGACCAAGATCCAATGGTTGATCTGCCAGCGCCAATTCCGCCCTTGCGGCGACGCCTAGAGATGGCAACGCTGATCTCAGCCTTACTGGACGCCCAACCGAAACTTGCCCCGCGCAGCGCCATTTTCGATTTGGCAGATAGTTTGGCCAAATTAATGGATGAAATGCAGGGCGAGGGGGTTTTGCCCGAAAACTTGGCGGCCCTAAAAGTTGATAACTTTTCAGAGCATTGGGAACACGCCCAAACATTTCTGAAAATCGTCGCCCCTCTTTACGCAGATGGTTTGGACGCCGAGGCGCGGCGGCGCAATGCGGTTTGCCAGATCAGCGGTTTTTGGGCACATAATCCGCCCAGTGGCCCCGTAATCATCGCAGGCTCTACAGGATCGCGGGGAACGACGGCCCTTTTCATGCAAGCGGTCGCGAAACTGCCACAAGGAGCGTTGATCTTGCCAGGGTTTGACTTTGACCAACCCGAACAAGTTTGGTCGGAAATGGATGATGCTCTGACGGCCGAAGATCATCCACAATTTCGATTTCGCCGCCTGATGGATGGGCTGAACATCGCCCCCAAGGATATCCAATCATGGACACCAAATGTGCCGCCCGCGCCAGATCGCAACCAATTGGTTTCCCTATCCTTGCGCCCAGCACCAATCACGGATCAATGGCTGCAAGAGGGTCCGCAGCTGCCTGATCTGCCCAATGCAACCCAAGATATCACCCTGATTGAGGCCACAACCCCCCGCGCCGAGGCGTTGGCGATCGCATTGGTTTTGCGACAAGCCGCCCAAGACGGGGTCAAAGCCGCCCTAATTTCACCTGACCGCAATTTAACACGACAAGTTAGCGCGGCTCTAGACCGCTGGGCAATCTTGCCCGACGATTCCGCAGGTCGGCCCTTGGGGCTGACCGCGCCTGGCCGCTTTTTGCGCCAAGTGGCAGAATTATTTGTCGAACGGGTGACGCCAGACCGTTTGTTGGCGCTGCTCAAACATCCTTTAACCCAATCAGGTGACGGGCGGGGCCAGCATCTGAAACTGACCCGCGATTTGGAACTGAAACTGCGCCGATCTGGGCCTGCCTTTCCCACAGCTGATGACATTCAAAAATGGGCCAAGACCCAAAAGAATGCAGATGATTGGGCCAGCACGATGTCTTGCATCTTTGATGCTTTACAAGACCACCGCCCACAACCCTTGAGTGACCATGTCGTCCGCCACCGTATTTTGGCCGAAAAATTGGCCCAAAATGGCGATAAAACGGGTGAACTGTGGCAAAAAGCTGCTGGGATCGCAGCCCTGAGTTTGATGGATGACTTGGCCGCGCAAGCGCCTTATGGCGGTGCAATATCAGCGGCGGAATATCGCCAGTTGTTTGCTGCCTTGATCCAGCAAGGCGAAGTGCGCGAGTCCGTTCTTCCACATCCCAATATCATGATTTGGGGCACAATTGAGGCCCGCGTTCAGGGTGCTGATCTGGTCATTTTGGGCGGGCTCAACGATATGGTTTGGCCAAGATTGCCCGATCCGGACCCGTGGCTGAACCGCAAGATGCGTAAAGAAGCGGCTCTACTATTGCCAGAAAGGCAAATAGGCCTGTCAGCACATGACTATCAACAAGCGATGGGCGCGCCCCGCGTTGTGATCTCGCGCGCAATTCGTAACGCCGAGGCGGAAACCGTGCCATCGCGCTGGCTGAACAGGCTGACAAATTTGATGGAGGGTCTTCCAATTAAGAATGGCCCCTTGGCTTTGGCGCAAATGCGCGCGCGTGGGGACAGATGGCTGAAGATGGCGGCGGCGCTGGATGCACCCACAGCCGACATGGTGGCAGACCCGCGCCTTGCCCCTGCCCCGCGCCCCGCGCCGCAACCACCGACCGCGCTGCGCCCACAGTCCCTGCCATTAACAGCGATTGAAAAACTGATCCGTGATCCGTTTGAAATCTATGCGCGTTATATTTTACGACTTTATCCGCTGGACCCTTTACGCCCGACCGCAAATGCACGGGATCGGGGCATTGTGGTGCATAAGATTTTGCAAAAATTCGTCAATGAACGCCCCTTGGACGAGATGCGTCAGGTTGCGCGCCAACGCCTGATGGGCATTGCCAGCGATTTATTAACCCAAGAAATTCCCTTTCCAGCCATGCGAACATTGTGGCTGGCCAAGTTGGACCGTGTGGCGGATCACTTTTTAACCCAAGACGGGCTTCACGCTGGGACCACATTGGCCGTGGAATCCAAAGGGCGCATGGCCTTGGATGGGGTGATCTTTGAACTTTATGGCACACCTGACCGCATTGATCGTCTGCCCGATGGGCGGTTACATTTGATCGATTATAAAACAGGGCAGACGCCTACGGCCGCACAGCAAAAATCTTTTGCCAAGCAACTTTTATTGGCAGCAGCTATGGCCGAGCGTGGTGGTTTTGCCCCCTTAGATCCCAGCGAAGTGGCCTTGATCACCTATATCGGTTTGGGGGCAGGCGATAAGGTGGTGGAAAAACCGGTTACTTCGGATGAATTGAACGAAGAATGGGGAAAACTGATCCAACTGATCGGCAGTTATATGCAGCGCAAGACAGGTTACACCGCACGGCGGGCCTTGTTTGAAACCCGTATCGAGGGCCGCTATGATCATCTTGCACGCTTTGGCGAATGGCAAATGACAGATCGTGCCGTCCCACGCCCCGTCGGAAAGGATGTCACATGATCCGCCATGACGCATCCGAACGTCAGGTTGAGGCATCGACCCCCACTGCCAGCACATGGCTTTCAGCCAATGCGGGATCAGGCAAAACACGGGTTTTGACCGATCGCGTGGCACGGCTTTTGTTGTCGGGCGTGCAACCCCAGCATATTCTATGCCTGACCTATACCAAGGCCGCTGCCAGCGAGATGCAAAATCGACTGTTCAAACGTCTTGGCGAATGGGCGATGAAGCCTGATGCTGATCTGATGACAGCCTTGGCCGAATTGGGTGACGCAGGGCGATTGAACCCCGGGGCATTATCCAAGGCGCGGCAATTATTTGCCCGCGCCATTGAAACGCCGGGCGGCCTCCGGATCCAGACCATCCACAGTTTTTGTGCAACTTTGCTGCGTCGCTTTCCGCTAGAGGCGGGGATATCACCACAATTTACCGAAATGGATGACCGCGCAGCCCGTTTGATGCGCGAAGAAATCATCAACGAAATGGCCGACCATCTGGCCCCTGATGTCATGGCCGACGTTGCCCAACATTATTCTGGCAGCGACTTTATTGCCTTGATGGAACAAGTTGCAGGGCATCGCGCAGAGTTTTCCGCCCCAAAGAATTGGGATGATATCTCCGCGCAATTTCGACTGCCCAAGGACGAAACTTTGGATCGTATTTTGGCAGATGTATTTTTGGGGACCGAAAGCGATTTGATGACAGCGATCTTGCCCTTGTTGCAGGCGGGATCCCCCAATGATGTCAAATTGGCGCTTGGCTTATCTGACCTGGATTTTTCAGCCCCGAATATGGCCATTTTAGCGAAGTTAGAGAAGCATTTTCTAACGGGTGAAACGGCCAAGGCGCCCTTTACCGCCAAACTTGGAACGATCCCAACCAAGGACACTCGTTTGGCCTTTGGTGATTATCTAGACCCATTTAACCATTTGATGGAACGGGTCGAATTGGCCCGCACGCGCCGCCTTGCGCTGGCGGCGGCCCAGAAGACCTTGGTTCTGCATCGATTTGCACAGACGTTTTTGCCGCTTTATCGTGATGCTAAGGCGCAGCGTGGCTTTTTGGATTTTGATGATTTGATCACCCGCGCCCGCGACCTTTTAACTGACACCAAGGTGGCAGCATGGGTTCTGTATCGCCTTGACGGTGGGATTGACCATATTTTGGTGGATGAGGCCCAAGATACCAGCCCCACACAATGGCAAGTGATTGAATTGCTGTCAGCCGAGTTTACTGCGGGCGAAGGCACACGTTTGGGTGGTCGCACCCTGTTTGTTGTTGGCGACAAGAAGCAATCAATTTATTCATTCCAAGGCGCGGATGTTGCCGCCTTTGATGACAAACACCAACAGTTCAAAACCAAGTTTGAGGCGGCTGGACAACATTTTCAAAAAAGCCAATTGCAATACTCGTTTCGCTCTTCCCCTGCGATCTTACGGGTGGTCGATAATATCTTTGGCACAAGATTTCCCGCCGCGATGGGCGATGACGTTAGTCATATTGCATTTTTGGATACGATGCCGGGTCGGGTGGATCTGTGGCCCTTGATCGAGAAAATTAAAGAAGAAAAAGATGAAGAATGGGAAAACCCCATTGATTTGATTTCGCCACGCCATCACACGACGCGATTGGCAGAAATGATCGCGGCCGAGATTTCGGCCATGATTTCGGATGGCGTTCAAATTCCCGATAAAAAGACGCATCGCGCCGTTCATGCGGGGGACTTTTTGATTTTGGTACAGCGTCGATCAGCGCTGTTTCACGAAATTATCCGCGCCTGCAAA
>CAWUUC010000089.1:0-10510 GCA_963924905.1 uncultured Paracoccaceae bacterium | reverse complement strand
AATCTGATCGCGCAAACTGCGAAACCATGCGGAGGCAGCGGCTTTGTTTTTATCAACTTCGGATGACATGATGTTCCTTTGGCCAGTGTCACTGCTGTTGTTATGGCATAACAATTGAAAAGGTCTATAGTTGAGTGACCTAGTTTTACTGTGAGGATCCATGAAGCGTTACGCAATTTCAGCATTTTTAATTTTAGGCGCCTGCGCAACTCCGCAAGAGCGTTGTATCAATAATGCAACCCGCGATATTCAGATCGTTGATAGATTGATTGAGGAAAGCCAAGCGACATTGGCGCGCGGCTATGCGCTTGAGCGAGAGACGATTTATCGAACCGAATTCCAAGACTGCACGCCTGAGGCAACGGAGCGTGATCCAAAACCACGACCACGGATGTGCACGGTCGAAGTCCCACAAACCGTTATGCGGCCCAAATCCGTTGACCTAAAGGACGAAAGCGCAAAATTGGCGAGCCTTGAGTCAAAGCGGGCCACGCAGGCGGGTTTTGCACAAACCTCTATCGCACAATGCCGCAGCCAATTTCCAGAATGATTTAGGGGCCAAGTGTGATGCAGGTGATTGATCTTGCTGTCAAACGACGGCAAGCCAATTCAGCTGCTTCTTGGCTAAGACCCAAGAAATTTGCATCATATCCACCGCCTTTTTGTGTCACTTTGCGAAGGGAGCCTGACAGAGTGGCACTTTCAACCAGTTGGGTCTTGAGCAAAATCCGTTCTGCCGAATCTGCTGATCTATAGCGACCGACATTTATCCCAAAATGATTTGCGCCCGAGGTTGATAGGCGGGTGACGACCTCCACCGGACTGGGTTCGGGTTGGACAGTCTGGGCAGGATCAATCGCAGCGAGGGTAGGATTGACGTCAAAAATCGGGGCGTTGCGGGGGGGAACAGCCTGATCTAGCGCTTGGCTGGGTGCGGCAGATTCTGGCTTTGCCACCACAACAAGTGCGGATTGACTGGGTTGTTCGACCACAGGATCTGGCAATTGGGGTGCAGACATGGTGGGTGCCACAAGCGCCACCTGTTCGTCAAAGGTCTTCGGTCTGGGAGCGGGACGCGATATCGTCACGGCCTCTGCAATGCTGACAGGCGTTTCGACCACACTAAAGGGCAAGGGCGTTTTTTCAACGCCAGTGGCTTCGGCCAAGGCGCCCGCAATGTCATCTGCCATAGCAGCCACAAGTATTTCTGCCCCATCTTTGATCTCGGACATATCTGGGCGGGCCATTGGGCGCGGCGACGTTTTTAGCGTCATCACGACGCGCACGGTTTTAGCGGCACTTGGTGCGCCTTGCATGCTGTCATCCAAATTCGGATCGGCTGCCCGCGCCATCAATTCGTTGTCGGCATTGGGCATTATGGGGGCAGGCGCATCTTTTCCGCCTTTGACCATGCCAAATCCTTTGTCCAATAATTTGCTGATGCGTGCATTGCGATCAGGTGTTGAAACACCCCCAAAAACCGTTGCGATCAAGCGCACACCGTTGCGTTCTGCCGAAGCGGTCAAGTTGAACCCTGCGGGTTGCGTGAAGCCTGTCTTGATCCCATCTGCGCCCTTGTAGGCGTCTAAGAATTTGCGGTTGGTATTGGCGACCGTCGCCAACCCTGCATCTGTCGATCTGCGCGAAAAGATGTTATAATATTGGGGGAAATCGTAAAATAAATGGCGCCCTAGCACGGACATATCTTTGGCTGTAGACAAATGTCCTTTTGCCGTCAAACCATTGGCATTTTTAAATGTTGTATTTTTCATCCCAATGGCTTTGGCGGTGCGCGTCATGCGTTCTGCGAATTGCTCTTGGTTTCCACCGATCGCATCGCCAATCGCTTGGGCAGCATCATTGGCAGATTTGATCGCCGCTGCGCGGATCAGATAGCGCAGTTGCAGTTTTTGCCCCGCCTTTAGACCCAGCCGTGACGGCGGTTGCGCGGCCGCGTTTTTCGATACGGTGATCATCGTGTCCAAGGAAAGATTGCCACGCTCAATTTCTTGGAAGGCGATGTAGAGTGTCATCATTTTGGTCAAGGACGCAGGATGCAATCGCGTCTCAGCATTTTCTTGATACAGCGTTTCGCCCGTGCGCGCGTCCATCAAATAGGCCGCATAGGGAGCTGCCTGCACGGATTGCCCTGCCAGTGCCGCAAAAAACGACATGACCAAGATTAGGAAAACATAACGGAACCGCTGCCCCAAAGGGGTTGCCCTGTCGAAAATCATACGCTCTGCCTCACCGCCCCTCTTTTTTGGGGGCCTATCGGACGACACTAGCATAAGCGATCGAATCGGAAAAGCCCCTAATTTCAATAGGTTTCGCGCCGATCCTTGAAGATAATGCGGTTCGCTGGCGTCTATCTATTGTGGTTTGACTTGATATCACCCACAAGATCGGCCAAGCCCCCCAAATCGGTTAAGACAGCAAAGCGGGGATGATGCTCTGGCGCAGGCGCCTGTTCCAATGCCCAAGTCAAAGGCTGTGGCACATGAACGCCCCAACCGCCCGCCTCTATCATAGGTAAAACGTCTGACTTCAGCGAATTGCCAACCATCAACATCGCATCAATTTCCGCCCCGTGACGCGCCGCGATTTTTCCATAGGTCTGGGAAGTTTTGTCCGACACGATTTCAACCCCGTCAAACAGATCGCCCAAGCCCGACTGTGCCAACTTGCGCTCTTGATCCAACAAATCACCCTTGGTGATCAGCAAAACAAGATGATCTTGCGCCAAGGTTTCGACCGCCGCGCGGGCATGGGGTAAAAGTTCGATGGGATGCGACAACATCTCGCGCCCTGCTGCGATGATATCTGCGATAACCGCGCTGGGCACAGCGCCCCCGCTGACATCAATCGCAGTTTCGATCATCGACAAGGTAAAGCCTTTTACACCAAATCCATACTGTCCAAGGTTGCGCCGTTCGGCCGCTAAAAGGCGATCTTGTAAATGATCACTGGGACTATAGGGGGCCATCCATTTGGTAAATTGATCTTGCGTCAGGCGAAAGAAGGCCTCGTTTTGCCAAAGCGTGTCATCGGCATCAAATCCAATTGTTGTGATCATTTACACCTCTTGGGGCATTTGGCGACATTGAAGGCCCTTTCGCAACCGTCAAATGCGCTATACTGGAACACATGGAACATATCTTTGCGAATCTTACCTTGAACAAAGGCGATCTGACAGGGTCAGAAACCGCCAACTTGCATATGTCAGACAATGGCACCGATACAACGATCCTGACCAAAACAGCCCCAAAAACGGCACGGCCACCGCTGTATAAGGTCATGTTGTTGAATGATGATTTCACACCGATGGAATTCGTCGTGCATGTTTTAGAAAGGTTCTTTGGCCTTAATCATGCACAGTCTTTTGACATCATGTTGACGGTACATAAAAAGGGTTTGGCGGTTGTTGGGGTGTTTTCGTTTGAAATCGCCGAAACGAAAGTGGCACAGGTGATGGATTTCGCCCGACGCCACCAGCACCCGTTGCAATGCACAATGGAAAAGGAGTAGGGCGGCACCGCCCGAACCTCATGCGATCATCCCGATTGGATTTGGCGCTGCAAAGCGGCGCTTGGGTGTTGCCTGCCGCAGGCGATATTGCTGTATATCTGCCGCGCATGGGCGACGATCTATCATCCCTTCCAAAAGATCGGGTGGTTGTCCTGACTGGGTTCAAACCTGATTTCGATCATTTTTTAGCCTTGGGATACCGCAGTCAATCTGAGGCCCGGGCGACATCTGCGATCGTTTTTTTACCGCGCGCTAAATTGGCCGCCAAAGCAGTTTTGGCGCAGGCTGCCGCCCATCTTACGCCAGATGGGCAAATGGCTGTTGATGGCCAAAAAACAGATGGTATCGAATCCCTGCTCAAGGAACTGCGCGCACTTGGCCTGCAACAGGGCGAGGTGATTTCCAAAGCTCATGGCAAATTGGCCGTCATCAGCCCAAAAGATGCATTAATCCATTGGACCGCAAGCGATCAACGGGTTGAAGGCGACTATATTACCCGTGCGGGCGTATTTTCGGCAGATGGGCCAGATCATGCCTCAAAACTCTTGGCTGAAATTTTGCCTGCTAAACTGCCTCCCCGCGTAGCAGATTTTGGGGCGGGATGGGGCTATCTTTCGCGTGCCATCCTAAACCACGATGGTGTGCGGGAATTGGATGTGATTGAGGCCGAACAGATCGCGCTAGAATGCGCGCGCCAAAACATAAAAGACCCGCGCGCCAGTTTTCACTGGGCAGATGTGACAAGTTTTCGCCCGAACCGGCTTTGGGACGCGGTGATTATGAATCCGCCCTTTCATGCGGGCCGCGACGCCGATGCCAGTATCGGCATCGGCTTTATCAAAGCCGCACATCGTGGATTAAATCCAGGTGGCGCAGTTTGGCTGGTGGCAAATCGCCAGTTGCCCTATTTGGCAGTGCTCAAAACCTTATTCCGCGATGTCGAAGAATTTGGCAAAGACCCCAGTTTTCGCCTGATACGCGCCGCTGTTCCACTGCGCGCCCGTTGAGGATTGAACCCTTTGGCTTTCAGACTGACCTAAATACCTCCCGCGGAGCGTTCCGTCAGAGATCGCGCGGTGCAGCGGCCCGCATCAAGCGATCATTGATGGCAAGACCCAAACCCAAGGATGGGATCTCTGCGACCGCAATTCGTCCGCCTTTGCCCGCCAGATCATCTGCTTGGCGCAGCATATGAAACAGATTGGCTGCCGCCTCGACCAAATTGCCCGATGGCGATAAATTGAGTGCGCCCTGCAGTGCGCCAAAACCGATCAAGACCTCACCCTCTAGGGCCGCCTGTGCGCCCAGTCGCAGCGCGGCGTTTGGTGCATAATGAGATGCCAATTGCCCAGGGGCATTGGGGGCCTTACCGCCCTGCCCTTGCGACAAGGCGTGACCCAAATGCGCCTCAAGTGTCTCACGCGCGATGCCACCCGCCCGCAGTAATACCGGCCCATCCAAAAGGCCCAAAATCGTCGATTCGACCCCGACCACACTAGAACCACCATCCAAAATTGCCGCTATCCGACCCGTCAAGCCCGCCGCCACATGGGCCGCGCGCGTGGGTGAAATGCGCCCGGAGGGATTGGCCGAGGGCGCGGCGAGCGGGCCGCCAAACGCCCGTAAAACCGCCAGAGCGGTCTGATGTGCAGGCACGCGAATGGCCACCGATGTCAATTCCGCCGTGACCAAATGCGATAGGCCCGCGCCCGCCCGCAACGGCAGCACCATTGTTAATGGACCGGGCCAAAACGCAGCCGCAATGTCGCGCGCTTGATCGTCAAATATCGCAAACTCTTCAGCCGCCTTGGCATCACTGACATGCACGATCAGGGGATTGAAGCGGGGGCGACCTTTGGCTGCAAATATCTTTGCCACTGCCAAATCGTTGCGCGCATCCCCTCCGAGCCCGTAAACCGTCTCTGTTGGAAACGCGACCAATTCACCCGCGCGCAAAATCTGTGTTGCGCGATCTATCCCATTTTGGTCAAAACCTAAGGTCTCGGTCATCACTCTGTCCACTTTGACGCTGCGTTTGACTTGCGGTGCCGGCGATCCTGCCGCACGATGGATGGCATAGTCGCGTTCCACCCCCTTGCCAAGTCAGGAGCAGTCATGCCCTATCATGCGCCCGTTTCAGAATATAGCTTTGTTCTAAATCATCTCGTCGGATTTGATCGCGTTAGAAACGAGCAAAATTTTCGCGATTGCACGCCTGACATGGTTGCCGCGATTTTAACTGAGGCTGCAAAACTCAGCGATGAAACGCTGGCACCGTTGAATATCATCGGTGATCGCAATCCCGCAAAATTAGAAAATGGAATTGTGCGGACGGCTCCAGGATTCGGTCAGGCTTATGCACAAATTGCCACAGGCGGCTGGGTCGGGATGGCGGGTTCGCCTGACTTTGGCGGCATGGGCCTGCCGATGTCGGTGGTCACTTGTGTGAATGAAATGATGAGTGCGGCCTGCCTATCGTTGGAACTGAACCCTTTGATGGCCCAAGGTCAGATTGAAGCATTGGAACATCACGCCTCTGATGCGATCAAGGCGCTGTATTTGCCCAAACTGATTTCGGGGCAGTGGTGCGCCACGATGAATTTGACCGAACCCCAAGCTGGGTCTGATGTGGGCGCTTTGCGCGCAACAGCCCACCCGCGCGAAGATGGCACTTATGCGATCACGGGGCAAAAAATTTATATCACTTGGGGGGATAACGATTTTTCAGAGAATGTTTGTCATTTGGTTTTGGCGCGTTTGCCCGATGGGGTCGCGGGCACACGGGGTATTTCCCTGTTTATGGTGCCGAAAATAATCCCTGACGCGCATGGCAATTTGGGCCCGCGCAACAATTTAAACGTCGTATCCCTAGAACATAAATTGGGCATTCACGGCGCACCCACAGCGGTGATGCACTATGAAAGTGCAACGGGTTGGCTGATAGGTGAACCCCACAAGGGGATGACCGCGATGTTCACCATGATGAACAATGCCCGCCTTGGGGTCGCAGCCCAAGGTGTGGCCATCGCAGACGCGGCCACCCAACACGCTTTGGCCTATGCCACCCAGCGCAAACAGGGCCTCACCCCCATGGGTGAGACTGCTATATTCGATCATGCCGATGTTCGGCGAATGTTAGGACAGATGCGCGCCGAGGTTTTTGCCGCAAGGTCCATCGCCCTGTCCTGCGCTGTGGCGATTGATTTGGCCCGCGCTACAGGATCAGCAGATTGGGCCGCGCGCGCCGCACTTTTGACCCCCATTGCAAAGGCGTTTTGCACCGATATTGGCAGCGAGGTGGCATCGCTTGGCGTGCAAATCCACGGGGGCATGGGATATATCGAAGACACGGGGGCCGCCCAATATCTGCGTGATGCCCGCATCACCGCGATCTACGAAGGCACGAATGGCATTCAAGCGATGGATTTGGTGGGGCGCAAAATGATGGATGGGGGGACTGCGGCCTTTGCCTTAATGGATGAATGGGCCGCGCAATCGACTGATCACGACCTGACGATGCCGGTTTTGGGTGCGATTGATGCATTGCGCGCGGCAACACACCATTTGCTGAGCCAAGGCCCCCAATACCGCAATGCAGGTGCAGTGGCCTATCTGCGTGGCTTTGCGCGGGTTATGGGCGCGGCCATGCATCTGCGTGCAGCCAAAGCGGATCCTGCCCGCGCGCCTCTCGCAGCTTTTTATATCGATCGTCTTTTGCCGGAAACAGCGGGGCTTTTTGCCCAGTCTCGTGCTGGCGCGACAGGGGTTTATGCCTTGGGGCTAGATGCCCTTTCAAGTTCATAATAGCTTTTTGAGCAAGGGTGAGCATCATGACAAAAGACCAAAAGACCCCAAAAGCAGCCATTGGCCCCGCACAATCAGTTTACAATCGTCTGGCAGATTATATCCGTGCCTTTGAACGGCAATTGGACACAGACCAAGAAATCGCTATGGGCTTCGCCGCCTCTGAGGGAGGGGTTTTGCGGATAGAAGGATTAGGGTTTTTTGACCCTAATCTGATCACTTTTTATGGTCGCGACGAATCAGGACTGAAGACCCAACTTATTCAGCATATCGGACAAGTGTCAGTGATGTTGCGCGCGGTGCCAAAGGCCGCACCAGACGACACACCACCACGCCGCATTGGGTTTCGATTGCAATCAGGCTGGCTTGGCGGAGAGTCGGGCGACGGTTCCGTCTAAAAACTTTCATATGCGACGGTTAAACACATCTGCGGTGGCGTGACATTGCAGTGCAAATAGGCTATGCGCGGGCAAACGTTGAAAGGATACTGCTATGGCCGAACACAAACACGGAAGCATGGACACTACCACGCACGAAAAAACCTTTGCAGGTTTCATTCGTCTGTCAATTTGGGTCGTTGTGATTTCGATTGGCATCTTGATCTTTTTAGCGTTGGCCAACGGCTAATTTTTTTGATTGGACCCTTTGATGATGCGCTTGCTGGCCGTTCTGGCCCTTTTCGTCCTGACAGCTTGCGGCGCAGAAAATATCTGGGCTGATGATTCTGCGGTTCTGCAGGCCCGCTATGTCGCAGAGCCACCGACCTCGGTGACATTGTTTACTGTGATCAGTGAGCGAAATGGCTCGGGCGCGCATTCAGGTTTATTGGTCAATGGGTCAGAACAGGTCTTGTTCGATCCGGCTGGGTCGATGGAACTCAAGTCGATGCCAGAACGCAACGACGTCCTATTTGGGGCCACCCCGCGGATGGTGAAGGCCTATATCGACTATCATGTGCGCGACACCTATCGCATGACCGAACAAACCCGTCTCGTTTCGCCTGAAGTGGCCGAAATGATTTTGGCACGGGTCAAAGCGAATGGGGCGGTTCCCAAGGCACATTGTGCGAATGCGATTTCGCGTATTTTGGTTGATATTCCAGGGTTCGAAAATATATCGACCACCTATTTTCCCAAGCAATTATCGAAAAGCTTTGGGTCTTATCCCAATGTATCGATGCGACTGATCACCGATGCCACCGTCGACACCAGCCATGGCATCACCTTTCTAGAACCAGAAGAGTATGCCGCCCGAACGGCTGCAGCACAGGGCCAGTAAACCGCCAATAGTGTGTGAAAGGCCAAGTTTTGCGTATTTTTGGGGTTATTTTGGCGGGCGGCGCTGGACGGAGGATGGGCGGGCAGGACAAAGCCCTTTTGAAAGTTCGGGGGCAAACCCTGTTAAGGCAGGCGATAGATCGGCTGCAACCGCAAGTCGAATGCTTAGCGATTTCTTATAATGGTGCAAAACTTGACTGCGCGCTGCCAATTTTGGCAGATGCAGAGCCGCTTGGCCCTTTGGCGGGGATCATGGCCGCCCTGAATTGGGCAACCCCACAAGGCGCAGACGCCGTGGTCTCTGTCGCGGTAGATACCCCCTATTTTCCGTGCGATTTGGTACCACAATTGCATTTGGCGGGGGATGGTCGTTTGACCATCGCGCGCGCTGGGCGGGTGCACGCCACCTTTGGCCTGTGGCCCGTCAATATTTTACCCGCCTTATCGCAATTTCTCGCCTCGGGGGTCAATCCAAAGGTGATGGATTTTTGCGAGCAGCACCAGACATTCTATGCCGATTTCCCAGATGAAGCAGCCTTTGCCAATATCAATACAACCCAAGATTTGGCGGCCCTGCAATGAAGATATTCGGCGTCATTGGTTGGAAAAATGCGGGCAAAACCAGCCTAATGGAACGACTTGTGGCCGAGATCACTGCCCGCGGCTTTTCGGTATCCACGATCAAACATGTCCATCATGATGTCGATTTGGATCAACCAGGCAAAGACAGCCGCCGCCATCGTGACGCAGGCGCCCAAGAGGTGATTCTGGCGGGTGCGCGCCGCTTTGCCTTGATGGTGGAACATCGCGAGACAGAACCGCCCCTGTCCCAAGTTTTAGCGCGCCTTGCGCCCGTCGATTTGATCCTGATTGAAGGGTATAAACGCGACAGCCACCCCAAAATAGAAGTATGGCGCACCGAGGCTGCACATGATCTGATCCAAACCAACGATCCCACCATTCGCGCCATTGCCACCGATGCCGCTTTGCCCCCCAAAGCCGTGGTGATTTTGGATTTGAACGATACCGCCGCCATTGCCGATTTCATTTTGCACGAGGTGGGCCTTGCGCCAATTTGATCGCATCCTAATTGTGGACTGGTCGGCATCGAATGTGCCATCACCTGCCAAAGAAACGGCCGATGCAATCTGGATCAGCGTGCAAGATCAAGACGCTGCCCGCGCCCATTATTTTCGCACGAGAGCCACCGCCGAAATTTTTCTACATGATCAAATTGCCCAAACATTGGCTGCAAATCAAACCGCCTTGATCGGGTTTGATTTTCCGCTTGGCTATCCTGCCGGATTTGCCAAGGCCCTGACGGGTGCAGCAGATGTGCGCGGTATTTGGGCCTATCTTGCGCGGGGGATCACAGACTCTGATCGCAACCAAAACAATCGGTTTTTGGTTGCGAATTCCATCAATGAACGCTTTGGCAAAGGGCCGTTTTGGGGCCGACCTGCGACCATAAATACCCCGCATCTGTTCGCACAAAAGCGTGTCGACTATACCGCCCTGCCCTTTGGCGAACGCCGCACCATCGAAAAGATATTGCCGAGCGCGCAGCCTGTTTGGAAATTATACACAACAGGCGCGGTTGGATCGCAAAGTTTGATGGGCCTGCCCATGATCCACCGCTTGTCACAAATGGCACAAATCTCGGTCTGGCCCTTTGCACCACACCTCTCACCTATCGTTTTAGCCGAAGTTTATCCCTCTATTTTGTCAAATGCCGTCAAGGCAGCGGCCGACCCAATCAAGGATCGTGCCCAAGTTTTGTTGTTGGCAAAGGCTCTGTTTCGATTGCAAAAGGCCGAATTTTCGCACCTTTTGCACACGCCAGATGAGGCTTTAGAAGAGGGCTGGATTTTGGGCGCAACTTTTGGCCCCTTGCTGGCCAG
>CAWUUC010000088.1:0-5937 GCA_963924905.1 uncultured Paracoccaceae bacterium | reverse complement strand
CCTATGCGATCATCTTTGCCATGCCTATTCTGATCACAATGCTTGCGATCCCGATGTTGGGTGAAAAGGTGGGCATTCATCGCTGGATGGCGATTGTTGTGGGCCTGATTGGCGTGGTGATCGTGCTGCGCCCTGGTCAAGTTCCCCTTGGCCTTGGGCATTTGGCGGCTTTGGCGGCGGCGGGGTTGGGGGCGATGACATCGGTCATTGTGCGAAAAATCGGGTCGGATGAGCGCGGCGTTGTTTTGATGCTTTATCCGATGGTTGCCAACTTTTTGTTTATGGCGGTGGCCTTACCATTTGTTTATGTGCCAGTGCCCGCCAAAGATTTTGGCATGATGTTTGCGATGTCTGGACTTGGGCTGCTGGGCGGGATTTTGATCATCGCCGCCTATCGCCGCGCCCCTGCCATCATCGTGGCACCGATGCAATACAGCCAGATTATCTGGGCGATCCTGTATGGGTATCTGTTTTTCAACGAAGATATTGATCTGATGACAGGGATCGGGACATCGGTGATCATCGCGGCTGGTATCTATATCGTCTTGCGCGAAGATAAAGCATCAGTTTCCATCAACCGCCCCGTTTTGGAAAACCGCTCACGGTTTGACACGGGCATTGTTCCAAGGGTCGGCCTGTGGCTGCGCCTGTTTGATCGCAATCGCGGCGTGGACAAATAGCGTCAGACCGCATCCATTATATATTTCGCCGTCATCAAATCCAAATGCGCGCCGCCGCCATTTTTGGCGATGGTGATGTCATCGTCCGATTGGCGGGTATAAAGGGCTGGGTCGTCATAGAAATCGGCCAAGATATCGTGTTCCGTCAGGGCGCCTGATTTCAGCGGTTCCATGATTTCCCCGATATGATGCAGCGTTGTGGCGCGGGCATCGACAAAAACACGGGCGCGCGACATCGCCAGATCGTCCACCTCGCGCATATGGGGTGTATAGGCGCCGATCAGGTCAAAATGCTGCCCCGCTTGCAACCATTCACCACGGATCAAGGGCTCTTTGGCCATGGTTGCGGTGCAAATCACATCTGCCGCGCGCACGGCGCGTTCCAGATCATCGGCCACGGGCAGACCCATGGCGGCGGCGCTGGCGGCGGTTCTGCTCCAGACGGTAAATTTGGCCTCTGGCCAGATCGCTGAATAGGCCTGCACCATCGACCGCGCCACCGTCCCTGCCCCCACCAACAAAAATTTACGCGCATCTTTGCGGGCAAGGCGGCTGGCAGATAGCAAACTATCCCCCGCCGTTTTCCATTTCGTGACCAGATGAAAATCAACCAGCGCCGCCAATTCCCCCGTTTTATCGTCAAATAAATTGACAACACCGTTGACCGTGGGTTTGCCGATCGCCGCATTATCAGGGCAGATCGTCGCCACTTTGACCAAGGCGCCAAGGCCTGAAATCCACGCCGCACGGTCCAGCATCGTATCTTGGTCGCGGTATAAAAACAGATCATTGATATGGGCGCGGGACAGTTTATGCCCATCTGATAGCGCCGTCAAAAGACCCTGCCATGTCAGTTTCGCCTCTGCCTCTTTGCCAATAAACTTCATAGCCCTGCCTCATTGTTGGTCAGCAACCCTTCGGCCACCAGTCGCGCCGCAAATCCGCCCGCGCTTTCAAATTGATGCGCCCGCCACCCGCGCCGCAATGCCGCCACGACATTTTCCGCCCGATCATCGGCAAACAACAGATCCTTAGGGGCAATCCCGCAATCTGCTTCGACATAGGCGTAGATCGCAGGCTCTGGTTTGATCACACCTAATTTGCCTGACACATAGGCGCGGTCAAATTCGTTCAAAAAATCAAACTGCGTCAGGGCATAGTCAAAGGTTTCGCGGCCAAAATTGGTCAGCGCAAAAACAGGTATCCCCTTGGCCCGAAGACGCCGCAACAGATTGACGGAATGAGGGATGACGGGATCAACCATTTGACGCCAATCATCATGCCACCACATCACCTCGGTCGCCCAAAGCGGATAGTGTGCGGCCAAATCAACCAAGGTTTTGCGAAATGGCGCGCCTGCATCAATCATCAGATTGGCTGCGTGGATCGGCACTTCGTCCATGAACTGCTGACGCCGCGCGGCACCTATGCGGCTGTCATAAAACCGTTCGGGATGCCATTCGATCAGCACATTTCCGATATCAAAGATCACCGCTTGGGGCTGCAACATCCACATCCTTTTTCCGCAAGGTTTCGCGCCATAGCGTATAAAGACCCGCGCCACAGATCAACGCAATGCCTATCCATGCCGTATGATCAGGCCATGTGCCAAAAACCACAGCGCCCCAAAAGATCGCCATCGGCATTCCGATATATTCAAAAGGTGCGATCAAGGCAGCTTCGGTCGTGCGATAGGCTTGTGATACCATCAACCCGCCGATCCCCACAGCCAAACCCGTGGCAAAAAATGCCCATAAATCAGACATTGCAGGCCAAACCCACGGGCGAAACAAAAACGCCAATGTTGCATGACCGTCGCGGGCCAAATGCCCATCACCCACCCACAGCCCCATGCTGCACGAGACCAGGATAAACCCAAGTTGGACATAGAAATTCAACGTCATCGCAGATTCCGTGTCGCGCATTTTGCGGGTCATGACATGGCTGCCCGCGTAACAGCACGCCGAGATCAGCACCAAAATCGTCGCAGGTTGGATCACGCCCGCGCTGGGGCGTGTCATCACCAAAACCCCCAGCAGGCCCACCGCAACTGCCGCCCAACGTCTGGGCCCCACGACCTCGCCCAAGATCAAGGCTGACATCAGCGTCACCAGCACAGGCGCGATAAAGGCCGTGGCCACCGCATCAGCCAAAGGCAGGACGGACAGGCCTAAAAAATAGGTCACATTTGAAATCATCACAATAAAAACGCGAAACCCATGCGCGCGCCATCGCAGCGTCCGCAGCTGACGAAAGGAGGTGCCCGACAGCGCAATCACGCCCAAAACAATGATCAAACTCAGGATCGCGCGGATCAAGATGATCTGATGCAGCGCGTAATCGCCCGATAAAAACTTGATCGCCAAGTCATTCATCGACAGCACAAATGCACCGCCAAGTGCCAGCAAAATACCTGTCAGATTTTGGGGTCGCGGCGCGCTCATGGCGCTATTTCACCTCAGCCTTGGATCAATACTGTTCCAAGGGCGACATCAGCCTGACGCCAATCGCAAGGCGCGATCCAAAACATCCAAAAACCGCGAACGATCCGCCTTAGAGAATGTCCGCCCACCCCCTTTTAGAAAAGGATCCGCAGCGCGCAAATCGGCCATCAGATCCCGACTGGCCAAGACATTTCCAATATTGGCCTTGGTCAATTCGCTGCCATCATGTTTGACCACACGCGCACCCGCCGCGATGCATTTTGCCGCAAGTGGAATATCGCCTGTGACAACAACATCATATGGACCGCAATTGTCCGCGATCCATTTGTCAGCCTCATCTGGACCACTTGCCACGAAAATGCTTTCGACCAACGGATGCGCTGATGGCCTGATCCCCCCATTCGAGACTAGATACATCTTGATCCCAAACCGCACCGCGACGCGCTCTGCCTCGGCCTTAACGGGGCAGGCGTCGGCATCAATGAACAGGCGCGTTTGGGCGTTATCGTTGACCAAATGTTTGCACCCAATAATAGTTGAACGGATAAGAATTGCCTTTCAGTGGCTGATCATCAGCTTGATAAACCACCGCCAAACCCGTCTCGGTAAAGTCGCAATCCAAGATATTGCGTTTATGCCCCACACTGGACATCCATGCGGCAACAACATCACCAGCCGTTTGCTGCCCCGCCGCGATATTTTCGGCCAATTTGCGCCCTTGGTATCCCTGCGCCTTGATCCTTTGACCCATTTTCGATCCAGACTTGCCCGTATGGCTAAAGAAGTCCTGCGCTGCCATGGCCGCTGCATGGCCTTGGGCTGCGGCGCGTAATTGTGGCTGCATCACCAAGGCCCGACAACCCGCCTGAACGCGGCTTTTGTTGATCATATCCAACGCATCTTGCGCAACCTCGGAAAAGGCGGGCCGCGACAAGAGGATCATAACCGCCATGATCAAAGAAAATCGCATTTGTATTTCCTTTCAAAAGGTTCTTTCACCGCATCAAGGCCTGCGCGTGAAACCGAATATGATCTTCTATGAAACTAGCAACAAAGAAATAACTGTGGTCATACCCTGCCTGAATGCGAAACGCCCCCTCTTGGCGGCGCGCAGACATCGCCCCTGACAAGGTTTCAGGCCGCAAAAGATCCAAGAACTGATCATTGCCACCTTGATCAATCAAAACGGGTCCGTCAAATCCATGTGCTGCCATCAATAGGCTGGCATCATGCGCGGCCCATGCCCCCTCATCCACGCCCAAATAGGCCGTAAATTGCTTGCGCCCCCAATCACTTGCCGTGGGGTTACAAATCGGTGCAAAGGCCGACACAGACCGAAAACGTCCCTGCAATCCCATTGCCAAGGTCAGCGCCCCATGCCCGCCCATCGAATGGCCAGTGATCGCTTGGCGCCCGGCATCCAAAGGGAAATTTTCCATCACCAATGCAGGCAATTCCGTCGCCAGATAATCCCACATTTGAAAATGCGCGGCCCAAGGGGCTTGGGTCGCATTGACATAAAATCCCGCGCCTTGGCCCAAATCATAGGCTGGATCATTGGCCACTGCGTCCCCGCGCGGGCTGGTATCGGGAAAGATCAAGGCTATGCCCGCCTCAGCCGCCCAATGTTGCGCGCCCGATTTGACCATAGCATTTTCATGCGTACAGGTCAGACCCGACAAATACCACAAAACTGGCACCTTCCCCGTGGATGGCGGCAAATAGACGGCAAAGGTCATCTCTGTGCCTGTTACAGCCGAGCTATGGCTATAGACACTTTGCACACCGCCAAAAGCTTTGCTTTGCGAAATCACTTTCATCAACTCACCCATGCAATGACGGCGGTGACCGTCAAAATCGAAACCGCCGTAGAAATTAAGATTGCCGCCGACACGCGCTGCGGGGCCACCCCGTAATGTTGCGCCAAGATAAAGACATTTCCCGCCACTGGCAAAGCGGACGCAGCCACCATCACGCCCGCTGCATAAGGCTCAACCTCAAAAATGCCAAAGGCCGCAATGGCAACCGCTGCGGGATGGACAACCAATTTCACAAAAGACAGCCAACCCGCAATCATCGGCCGATCCACCCGCCGCCCCGCAAGGCTAGCCCCAATTGCAAATAAGGCACAAGGCGTGGCCGCCGCCCCCAAAAGCGTCATGAATTCATTCAAAGGGACGGGCAGCTTCCATCCTGTCCCCCCCCAAGCCAATCCCAAAACAACAGATACGATCATCGGATTTTTCAACAAACCAACGCTCAGCGGCCGCAAACTGGCCCAGCGCAACCGCCCGTCACGAACCCCCGTGATGACCAGCGTTAGGATCGTCGAAAACACCACCAAATCGACCGCAAGAACCAGCAAAACCGGTCCCACCGCAGCAGGCCCCAGCAACAGCGCCAACATGGGAATACCTAAAAAACCAACATTGCCTATAATGCCCGTATGCGCCTCAAATACAGCCGCCTCAACGCCCGCGCCCCGCATCAACGCTACACCGCCCACCAGCGCCCAAACCAAAAGACTTGCCCCCGTGTAGGCAAAAACAAAGGACCAGGAAAAAACGCTGCTCAAATCCAAATTCGCGGCAAAGCCAAACAACATCGCAGACAGCGCGAAATAAAACACGAACTTCGTCAAATAAACCGTGGCGTCATCGGTAAAAAACCGCGCCCGTCCTGCGCCAAAGCCAAGACCAATGATCGCAAAGAACGGCAAGGTTTTCAGAAAAATAGCTAGCATGACCGCAAACTCTCATGCGCCCCAAACAAGAGCAAGCCCCACAAGTTCACATTGACCCAAATACCTCGGG
>CAWUUC010000087.1:0-3498 GCA_963924905.1 uncultured Paracoccaceae bacterium | reverse complement strand
GCAGTCGGGGCGTAGCGCAGCCTGGTAGCGCGACGGTTTTGGGTACCGTAGGTCGGAAGTTCGAATCTTCTCGCCCCGACCATTTCAAATAATCCTCTTCACGCGCAGCTCACGATCATGTGGTTTTGCCGCGATGACATTTTGCGTTAGCACAACCATAATGTTGGGGGGGTAGGTATGTTTCAAATCATTTTGGCCTATCTTGCTGGATTGGCTACATTGCTGAACCCTTGTGTCTTGCCTCTCTTGCCAATTGTTGCGGCCAGTGCGTTGCAAGACAACCGCTTTGGGCCGATTTATTTGGCCGTTGGTCTGGGATTGGCCAGCACATTGGTTGGGTTTACCTTGACGGTCTTTGGCAATGTGATTGGGCTGGACCAAGGGGCATTGACGCAAATTGGGGCAGTCTTATTGATTGTGTTTGGCGCTGTGATGTTGATGCCTGCGCGGCTGTCGCCTTTTGTGGCCATGGCAGGGGTGGCAGCGCGGGGGCAAGGACTGTCAATGCGCCTTGCGGGCAGTCCTGCCGCCAACTTTGGGGCGGGTGCCGCGCTGGGCGTGGCATGGTCACCTTGTATTGGGCCTACCATGGGGGCGGCAATCGCGCTTGCGGCGACGGGTCAGGATTTGACATGGGCAGGTGCAATCATGGCGGCCTATGGGGCAGGTATTGCCAGTCTTATGATCGCTTTGGCCTATGGCGGGCGGGCGGTTGTGCAGCGCCGCAAGGGGCGCTTGCAAGCAATGGCCCCAATCGCGCTGCAATTATTTGCGGTGACCGCAATCGGTTTGGGGCTGATGCTGTTGACCCACGCCCATATCGCGCTGGAAATCTGGCTGATCCGTATTATGCCCGATTGGGTATTGGCCTTGTCTACCTCTATCTAACCGCGTCATTTGATCCATTGAAAGGAAACGTTATGATCTATTCGCGCCGTCACTTTTTTGCGCTGGGACTTTTGCCTTTATGTTTGGGCCGCGCCGCCTTCGCCGCGCCCGCGCAAATGTCCCCCGAAGAGGTTCTGGCCCTGCAAGCGGAAGGCAAGTCGATCTTGGTTGATTTTAAGGCCGATTGGTGCAGTACCTGCAAAGCGCAAGAAAAGGTGATCAATGCCATTTTGGCCGATGATCCTGCACTGGAGCAAAGCATCATCTTTGCGATGATTGATTGGGATCTTTACAGTGATCACGCCTTTACGAAGGGTTTGAATATTCCGCGTCGCTCTACTTTAGTTAAGTTCAACGGGACGGTCGAGGCAGGGCGTCTGGTGGCCCAAACCGACCGCGCCCAGATCGAGTCCTTGATCCGCGCCTAACCGTGAGAGCGCCGAACGGCACCGCAAAAGACATCGTTTGCCAATTGCTGTGCCGATGCCTATCTTGGGGGGATGGAAATCTTATTCGAACACAGCTTTGCGCGCGATGTGCCGTTGGGCGTTCTTGATCAGACACCAAACCGCGCGCCATCCCCTGAACTGGCCCTGTTAAACCTGCCCTTGTGTCAGACGCTGGGATTGCCCGTCGAAGATTTGCGCGAAAATGGCGCCATGTGGCTGTCTGGCACATCTTGGCCAGAAGGCGCAATCCCGCGCGCGATGGCCTATGCCGGGCATCAATTTGGGGGGTTCTCGCCCGTTTTGGGCGATGGACGCGCGCATTTGCTGGGCGAGATTTTGACATCTGATGGGGCAAGGTTCGATCTGCACCTGAAGGGGTCAGGGCGGACCGCTTTTTCGCGCGGTGGTGATGGACGCGCGGCCTTGGGGCCGATGTTGCGCGAATATCTGATCTCGGAATCGATGGCGGCGCTGGGCATTGCGACGACCCGCGCTTTGGCGGTTGTGACAACGGGGGATGCGATCTTGCGTGATCAAGGCATGGTGCCGGCCGCTGTTTTGGCCCGCGTGGCAGCCAGTCATATTCGTGTCGGCACCTTTCAATATTTCGCCGCGCGCAAAGATTTGACGAGTTTGCAAGCGCTGGTGACCCATACGCTGGCCCGTCATTATCCCAAAGCAGAACCGACGGCGTTGGCCCTGTTTGATTCAGTAGCGGCCGCCCAAGCCAATCTAGTGGCCCAATGGATGGGGGTCGGCTTTGTCCATGGCGTGATGAATACCGACAATATGGCGCTGTCAGGGGAAACCATTGACTATGGCCCTTGTGCATTCTTGGATGATTATGCCCCCGATACGGTATTTTCATCCATTGATCGACAAGGGCGCTATGCCTATGGTCATCAACCCCGCCTTATGATGTGGAACTTGGCGCGTTTGGCCGAGGCGCTTTTGCCGTTTTTTGACACGGATGACACCCGCGCAATCGAAATTGCGAACGAACATCTGGATCAAATGGAAGGGCTTTATCACAGGGCTTGGTTGCGCGTTATGGGGGCAAAAATTGGGGTCGCTGATCAAGATTTGGTCAATGGCTTTTTGGCTGCGATTGAGGGCGCAGATTTTACCCGCTGTTTTCATGCCCTGTCGCAAAGTGACGATGCGGTGCTGGGGCTTGTGCCTAATCAAACGGCCCTTCGCGCGTGGCTGCCAGCATGGCGCGCGCGCGTGTCACCCCACGTGAAATTGCGTAATCCGGTGGTGATCCCGCGCAATCATTTGGTTGATGCGGCGCTGAAGGCTGCGACAACTGGCGAGATGACCCCTTTTCACGCCTTATTGGCCCAAGTGCAAAACCCCTTTGGCCCCGAAGCAGGGCGCGAAGTTTTCGCCTTGGGCCCGCCCAGCGGGTTTGGGCCATTTGTGACCTATTGCGGCACCTAGGCAAATAGTCTGCCGAGGGTTGAATTCATTCTGCGGTGGCCTAACCCATATCCTTTGCAGCCAGCTTTGACAGGGTGTTAAGGCTGTCCCCATACTAGAGTTGTTGTTTTATTGCCTGCTCTTCAAGTATGTGCGCGGCACCGAAACATCCTTGGGTTGAGTTGCGTTTAAAACGCCTATTTTGCGTTGCACTTTGCGATAAAATAGAGCAAGTGCTGATCTGACCAAAAAATTTGCGCAGATTGGCCCAGTTTGTGCCTGCGCCGACTTAGGAGAATGAGATGCAAAGGGTTGACGCCGCGCGGATCGCAATTTTGGGACTTGGATATGTCGGTTTGCCTTTGGCCGTTACATTTGGAAAAAAATATCCAACGGTCGGATTTGATATCAATGAACAGCGCATTGCGGAATTGCGCGCTGGTAATGACGTCACCAAGGAAGTCGATAGCGCCGAGTTTGCAGCAGCCCAACATCTCAATGTCAGTTGCGAAATAGAGTCAATTCGCAATTGCAATGTTTATATCGTGACAGTTCCAACCCCGATTGACTCGTCACGTCAACCAAATCTTGGCCCCCTCATTGCAGCGTCAAAAACGATAGCTAAGGTTCTAAAGCCAGGCGACGTCGTGATTTACGAATCTACCGTTTTTCCGGGGGCGACCGAAGAGGTTTGCATTCCCGTGATCGAAGAAAATTCCGGTCTAAAATTGAACGTAGA
>CAWUUC010000086.1:0-2694 GCA_963924905.1 uncultured Paracoccaceae bacterium | reverse complement strand
CGCTGTGCCTATCCGCTGGACTATATCTCTAATGCGTCCACCACGGGCTTGGGCGGCAATCCAAAAAATGTTATCATGCTGACCTGCGATGCCTATGGGGTCTTGCCGCCGATTGCACGGCTTACCCCTGCGCAGGCTATGTATCACTTTTTGTCTGGCTTTACATCCAAAGTGGCTGGGACAGAACGTGGTGTCACAGAACCACAGCCCACCTTCTCAACCTGTTTTGGTGCCCCCTTTATGGCGCGCCGCCCCGAAGTTTATGGCAAACTGCTGCAAGAGAAAATTGCTAAATATGGCGCCTCGTGCTGGTTGGTTAACACGGGTTGGACGGGGGGTGCTTATGGCGTAGGCACGCGGATGCCGATCAAGGCGACACGTGCGCTGTTGACCGCTGCCCTATCAGGTGATTTGTCCAAAGGCGCATTTCGCCGTGATCCGAACTTTGGTTTTGATGTGCCTGTCTCGGTGGCGGGCGTCGACAGCGCCTTGTTGGATCCGCGCAGCACTTGGGCCGATCCCGCCGCCTATGACGCCCAAGCGCGCAAATTGGTGGGAATGTTTGCGGATAACTTTGGGCAATATTTGCCCTTTATTGATGCGGATATTAAGGCCGCAGCGATTTGCTAATCTGTTTGCCTGTCGCAGAAATGCGGCAGGCGTCATAGTTTCGCAGGGCGTTTGATTTTGGGCGCGGCGGCTAACACAAGGGGTCGCAGACCCGCCCCACCGGCATCCAAAATCGCAAAGAACTGGTTCCGCATACGAGGTTCCCAAAAGTCGTTGATATGGGATGCAAACAGCGCGATCCCTTCGTCAGATGGCTTGCTTTCCATGAATTTTGCGATCTGATTGGCCATATAGATCAATTTCTCTTGTGGCCCCGCATGATGGCTGAATTGGGGGCTGACATCATTGGGCATGGCTGTGCTCCTCTATGCGGTCCGTGTGGGTAAAGGCCTCGAAACGATCTGGACGGGCAAGGGCAATAAGGGTGATCCCCGCTTGATCCGCTAGGGTGACCGCATGGGCTGTAGGGGCAGATACGGCGATCAAAAAGGGCGCACCCAGGGCGGCCACCTTTTGAACCATATCGATCGACACACGACTGGTCAGCAAGATTGCCCCTGTAGGGTGTGTGCTTGCACGCACCATATGCCCGATCAATTTATCCAGCGCATTGTGGCGGCCCACATCTTCGCGCACAGACAGCAGTTCGCCGTTCCAAAATCCTGCCGCATGGGCGGCGCGGGTGGCATCATGCAACGGCTGCGCCAAGGGCAACGAGGCGATCGCCGATTTGATCTGCGCCGCTGTCATCGTGTAACGCGCGCTGACGGGTTTGACGGGCCGCATCGCTTGTTCCAAACTATCTATCCCGCACAGACCGCATCCCACGGGACCCGTCATCGTGCGGCGGCGTGCAGATAATCTGGCCTCGGCATCGCTTTGCAGCCAAACTTGAACATCGATGCCCAAAGCCGTCTCGACAATGGTCACGCTGTCGATTTCGGTTTGGTCAGCGATGCCTTCGCTTTTGGCAAAACCATAAGCGAAATCTGTCAAATCGGCAGGACTTGCCATCATCACGGCCTGCGTTGTGCCGTTGAATGACAAGGCAATCGCCACCTCTTCAGGCAAATCCCGCGCCAATCTGGGCGCGGTATCCCCAAAGGACAACCGATCCATGGCACGGTGTGTTTGCATCATTCTGCCGCCGCGATCCGCCGCGACTGCGCCGCTTGGGCATTATAGTCTTTTTGCCATTCCGTTGGTCCATTTGATGGCGATATTTGCACCGCCGTCACCTTATATTCAGGGCAATTTGTGGCCCAATCCGAATAATCGGTGGTGATCACATTGGCTTGGGTGTCAGGGTGGTGAAAGGTGGTATAGACGACCCCCGGATTGACACGATCCGTCACCGTCGCCCGCAGCGTGGTTTCCCCCGAACGGCTGGCCAGGCGCACAAAATCACCGTCCTTCACGCCGCGCGTTTCGGCATCATGGGGGTGGATTTCCAGCAAATCCTCGGCATGCCACACAACATTTTCGGTCCGCCGTGTTTGCGCGCCCACATTATATTGTGACAAAATCCGTCCCGTTGTCAGCAGCAAGGGGAAACGTGGCCCCGTGCGCTCATCTGTGGCGACGTATTCGGTGTTGATAAACTTGCCCTTGCCGCGCACAAACCCGTCGACATGCATCAAAGGGGTGCCATTGGGTGCGGCTGCATTGCATGGCCACTGAACCGACCCTTTTTCTTCCAAAAGCTCATAAGAAACACCCGCAAAACTGGGGGTGGTCATCGCGATTTCCGCCATGATTTGGGCTGGATGGGTATAGGTCCATGCTGCCCCGCCTTGATCTTTCAGCATCGCATTGGCCAACATTTGGGTGATTTCCCAATCGGCAAACCCGTTACGCGGCGCCATCACCTTGCGCACCCGATTGATACGGCGTTCTGCGTTGGTAAAGGTGCCGTCTTTTTCCAAAAAGGATGCCCCTGGGAAAAATACGTGGGCATATTTTGCGGTCTCGTTCAGAAAAATATCTTGGACGATCAAACAATCAAGATTGCGCAGCGCCGCTTCCACGTGATGCGTATTCGGATCAGACTGCGCAATATCCTCGCCCTGACAGTAGAGCCCTTTATAGGTACCGGAAATCGCCCCATCAAGCATGTTCGGGATC
>CAWUUC010000085.1:0-3244 GCA_963924905.1 uncultured Paracoccaceae bacterium | reverse complement strand
TTCCGAAGATGGCCGCAGCCCTGCCGAACAGCTGAAACTGATCCACGCCAATGCGCGCCGCTTGATGCACACCCAGCAGGCCGTTTTCAACAAGCTGAAAAAATTGATGGAGGCCGAGGGCATCACCCTTTGCACCCGATCAAAATTGACGGCGCGGGATTTGAAGTTTTTGGAAAAGCATTTTTTGGAAAAGGTATTTCCAGTGCTGTCGCCGCTTGCGATTGACCCTGCGCATCCTTTTCCATTTATTCCCAACACAGGATTTTCTTTGGCGCTGGAATTGGAACGCGTGTCGGATCATCGCACGCTGAAGGCTTTGCTGCCCATTCCCCAACAAATCGCCCGCTTTGTTCCCCTGCCTGAACGTGACGGCGAGTTGCGCTTTTTGCCGCTGGAAGAACTGTTATTGATCCATTTGGACATGTTGTTTCCAGGATATACCGACCGTGGCCATTGCCTGTTCCGCGTTTTGCGCGACAGCGATCTTGAGGTCGAGGATGAGGCCGAAGATTTGGTGCGTGAATTTGAATCCGCCCTCAAACGCCGTCGCCGCGGCGAAGTGATCCGCCTGAAACTGTCATCAGGCGCGCCGCCTGATTTGCGGGCGTTGATTATGGAAGAACTGGGTGTAACTGCTGACGAAATGGTTGAAGTGCGCGGGTTGCTGGGGGTGGCGGATCTAAAGGAATTGGTATTGTCATCGCATCCCCATTTGCTTTGGCCGCCCTTTACCCCCCGCGTGCCAGAACGGGTAGAGGATCATGACGGGGATATGTTTGCCGCAATTAAACAAAAAGATATGTTGTTGCAGCATCCCTATGAAACATTTGATCTTGTGATCCGCTTTTTGGAACAGGCGGCGCGCGATCCGAATGTTTTGGCGATCAAGCAAACGCTTTATCGCACCTCTTGGGACAGCCCGATTGTTGCCGCCCTTTGCGAGGCGGCCGAGGCTGGCAAATCTGTCACCGCCCTTGTGGAATTAAAAGCCCGCTTTGACGAGGCCGCCAATATTCGCCAATCGCGCCGATTGGAACGGGCGGGCGCCCATGTGGTTTATGGATTTATCCATTACAAAACCCATGCCAAAATCAGCACAGTTGTGCGCCGCGAAGGTGATCAATTGGTCACCTATACCCACTACGGGACAGGCAATTACCATCCCATTACCGCCAAAGTTTATACGGATTTATCGTTCTTTACGTGCGATGCCGCCTTGGGGCGCGATGCCACGCGGGTGTTTAATTACTTATCTGGTTATGTGCAGCCGCAAGGTTTGGAAAATCTGGCGATCTCGCCCATTTCCCTAAAGCCGCGCTTGCTGGAATTAATCAAAGCCGAGGCCGATCATGCCCGTGCAGGTCGCCCAGCAAAAATATGGGTTAAGGTCAATTCCCTCATCGAACCCGATGTGATTGATGCCCTTTATGCCGCGTCAAATGCTGGGGTCAAAATCGATCTGATTGTGCGTGGCATTTGCGGATTACGACCCGGTATTGTGGGTCTGTCGGAAAACATTCGGGTGAAATCAGTTGTTGGACGGTTCTTGGAGCATTCTCGGATCGTTTGTTTTGGGAATGGTCACGGCTTGCCATCGGCGGATGCCCGCGTGTTTATTTCATCGGCAGATTGGATGGGCCGCAATCTGTCGCGGCGGGTTGAAACCTTGGTTGAAATCAATAATTCCACCGTGAAAGAGCAAATCGTCGGCCAGATCATGGCGGCAAATCTGGCGGATGAGGCGCAAAGCTGGGTTTTGCAGCCCACTGGCCAGTATAAGCGTGACCTTGCGCCCATGGACGGCAAGACCTTTAGCTGCCATCGTTTCTTTATGGCGAATCCTTCGTTATCGGGCCGTGGCAGGGCTGGGGCGCAGGATGTAAAAAAACTGGCCTAACGGAATACAATTTATGATCGACTATGATGATGAAAACGGACCTTTTGGGCGCGCCCTGTTCGAGGATCCGATGGTGCGTGCGCTGCGCCGTGTCGGGGTTGTGGACGTGGGGTCAAATTCTGTCCGTATGGTGGTTTTTGATGGCGCAGCGCGCAGTCCAGCGTATTTCTTTAACGAAAAGGTCATGTGTGGATTGGGCAAGGGATTGGCCGAAACGGGAATGTTATTTCCCGCAGGCAAGGCCCGCGCACTGGCCGCCTTGCGTAGATTTTCTTTGTTGGCCAAGGGGATGGGAATTGAAACCCTGACGGTCGTGGGCACAGCCGCCATGCGTGAGGCAGGCGATGGTCCCGCCTTTCAAGAGCAGATATTTGAAGAAACTGGTCTGCGGATTTGGATCGTGGACGGCGACGAAGAAGCACGCTTATCAGCACAAGGTGTTCTGCTGGGCTGGCCCGAGGCGACGGGGATTGTCTGCGACATTGGCGGCAACTCTATGGAATTGGCGCGTATTGGCGGCGGCAAAGTTGGGCAGCGCGTCTCGACGCCTTTGGGACCGTTTCGGTTGCAGCAAATTTCGAGCAATCAAAAGGTTCGTTTGGACCATATAGAAAAGCTGCTGAAACCTGCTTTGGCGCAACTGGGGGCGGATGGTGATCAGATTTATCTGGTGGGTGGATCTTGGCGGGTGATTGCCCGTTTGGATATGGAGCGCCGCAAATATCCACTTACGGTTTTGCATGAATATCGGATGCAAACCAAGGACTTGATCGATACGATTGACTGGATCGACTCCGTCGATTCAGCCGCGCTGCGGGGCATGGCTGGCGTCTCTAGTGAACGTTTGGAACTGGTGCCTTTGGCTTGTGAGGTGATGCGCAGTTTGGTGCGTTTGAGCAAGCCGTCAGAGATAAATGTCTCCGCTTATGGCATCCGCGAAGGCCTGCTATATGAGCAAATGCCCGAACCTTTGCGCGCCCGCGATCCGTTGATCGAAGCGGCGCGGATGATGGAAAAGACGCAATCGCGGATGCCTGGCTTTGGCAAAAAGCTTTTTCAATTTCTGCTGCCGCTGTTTGCCAACGCCACATCAGATCGTTTGCGTCTGATGAAAGCAGCCTGTCTTTTGCATGATACCACATGGCGCACCCATCCTGATTTTCGCGCCGAGGCCTGTTTTGACAATGCCACGCGATCCAATCTTGGGGGCTTAGATCATCCAGGACGGGTATTTTTGGGATTGGCCTTAATGCATCGCTATAAGAACAGTCGTTCAGGATCGCGTTTCTCGCCGATGTTCAGCCTCTTGACCCCTGCCGAAATCCAAGAAGCCGAAATTTTGGGCAA
>CAWUUC010000084.1:0-4438 GCA_963924905.1 uncultured Paracoccaceae bacterium | reverse complement strand
TTCCGATTTCTTAACGGCAAAATATCGAAAAGGTCCAATAGCAACGCATCGTTAAGCTGTGGTCACGTTCCCACGCTTTGCAGTTGTGGGATCGGCATGTGATCCCATAGCAAAAATGGAATTCTCATATCAGACAAAAGGGCGCTTGGTTAGGGTCTGCTCAAAAGCTCTGGATCAGATGAATCTTGCCTTTGGCATGGGACGGATCGGTGTTTGTTTTGGGTCCAGCCCGAATAGCGTTTATAATTCCTATTTCATCTCAACTGATAAATCATATCATGATTTCAGAAAATTTTTTCTTGATATGAATTTTCATTTTTTGCACGTTTTTATGCATCTAGGAGCGATCGAAAGAACTTTGGTTTCATGTATTTATACGGCTGAGAATTTGCCGTCTTATAAAATCGAATGGAGGTTATTGGCTTTTGGAAACTGGATAGGCGCGAAAAAAGGATATTTTAGGATTTCGCGGCTTGATCAAATAAGTTAGTGCAGGAAAACTGCACCAAATATCCAGAGGTCAAAAATGGCTCTACTGCCGAACACCCCAATTTCAGAGCAGCTTAATGAAACGGGAAAACCTTATCAGCCTGCTTATCGGGAGGTCAGCACGACCGAGAAACGCAGGTCCGTTCTGCAAGAGGGTATTCACATAAATGGCGATTGGTCTGGTGATGGAATTGTTGAATTTAGCGGAACAATTGTTGGCGACATCACGGTCGATACTTTGGTACTAACAAGAACCGGTCATGTTACGGGCACTGTTCGTGCGTCACATGTTATTATTGAAGGCACGCTGATTGGTTTGGTTCAGGCAAAAAAGCTGCAAGTAAAGCACACGGCGATCCTACAGGCTAAAATATATGCGACCACGATTTCAGTAGATACAGGGGCACAGCTAGAGGGCGAAATTAAAATGAATTTCAGGACAGATGTCTGAATTATTTTATTTTCATATCTATCGAGTCCTAATTGCAATTTTTCTAATCTTTCTTTCGGTTTTACCAGAACTGTTGTCCGCGCAGGTGCCAACGTTTACGGGAAGGGTCGCCCGCATCACAGATGGTGATACTTTTCATATTCTTAATCTAAAGCCAGCCGTCCGACTCTGGGGATTGGACGCCCCAGAGCGTGCCGACATTGGTGGAACGGGTGCAACAGAGGCGCTGAAAGTGCTTTTGACAAATGAAGAACTGACCTGCGCTTTACGAGATGTAGATCGATTTGGGCGCATTGTGGCACAGTGCTTTTTGGCGCAAGGCCGTGACATTGCCGCCGAGTTGATCCGTTTGGGCGTTGCGATGGAATATTGTCGATATTCGGCAGGTTATTATGGCACCTGTTAAGCAGAACTGACTTTTGATGAAATGGCGCCTCATCCAAGTTTTTCTGTTTTGTCGCAGACATAGTCTTAGGGTGAACTTGCCTTTTGATTTGGGTTAGGGGGTGGCAGAATATTCATTGCGATCGGTGCGTCAAATGACGCACCCTACCCCTTGGCATCGTGCTCGTTTAAGACTTTGACGTCAGCGTCACCGCTGCCTTCGATCACGCGCCGAATATTGGGCAGGTCGTTCCCTATGATCCATGCCTGTGCTGCCTCGGGGCTTTTGCCGTAGTGCGCCCAGCGGGTTTGCAGTCGGGCAATCAGCTCCGCTTCGGGAACATCGAGCCAGATTGTTAGATCATAATGCGGACGGGCCGCTGGCCAAGGGAGTGCATTTAGCAAAAGGTAATTGCCCTCGACAATCAAGATCTTATCGCTGGCCGTGATGATATCTGCGCCAGCACGGGAAATTTCGAGCGCGCGATCAAAGAGGGGGATGGCAACCTCATCCTCGCTGCGCAGGCGGCCCAGAAGATGGATGAACCCCATCGCATCAAAGGTGTCTGGTGCACCTTTGCGGTTGCGTGCGCCGCGCGCCAAAAGAACGCTATCATCATAATGAAAGCCGTCCATCGGCACCACTTTGCCGCCTGTCTGTGCTGCCAATTTAGCCGCCAGCGTGGATTTTCCTGCCGCGGGGGGGGCCGCAAGCGCCGCAATGAACCGCCGCCCGCCTTGGGATAGATGCGTGGCCGCGCGCAGGCGGATCAATTCTGACAAAGCGTCAGGCGTCACGGCAGCGGGATGCATTACGCCTGTTCTTCCACGCCTTCGGGCACTTTTGCGCCTGTCATAAAGGCAACTGCGTCAGACATCGTATAGTCTTTGGGGTCAATTACGCAAAGACGTTTGCCAAGACGGTGAATATGGACGCGATCAGCCACCTCAAAAACATGGGGCATGTTATGTGAGATCAGAATGATCGGAATCCCGCGATCGCGGACCTCTTTGATCAGTTCTAGAACGCGGCGTGATTCCTTGACCCCAAGGGCGGCTGTGGGCTCGTCCAAAATCACCACTTTTGACCCAAAGGCCGCGGCGCGGGCCACTGCCACACCTTGACGTTGGCCGCCCGACAGGGATTCAACCGCTTGGTTGATGTTTTGAATCGTCATCAGGCCCAATTCAGACAGTTTGTCACGGGCGAATTTTTCCATCCGCGGACGGTCCATTTGACGAAATAGGGTCCCCATAATGCCAGGTTTGCGCCATTCGCGGCCCAAGAACATATTATCAGCAATCGACAGCGCAGGCGACATCGCAAGGTTTTGATAGACCGTTTCGATGCCCTTGGCGCGAGCATCCTCGGGACCCCGAAAATGAACCTCTTTGCCGTCCAATTCGATTGTTCCATGATCTGGAATAACCGCACCTGAAAGTGCCTTGATCAGGGTTGATTTGCCCGCGCCGTTATCGCCGATGATGGCCATAATCTCTCCAGGCAGCATTTCGAAATCTGCGCCATTCATGGCGACGACTGTGCCATATCGCTTCATCAAGCCAGTTGCTTTGAATATCGGTTGAACGGTCATTGCGATGCCCTCCGCAGCCATTGATCAAGGGCAACTGCGATAATCACAAGGCAGCCTGCCGCAAATTTTTGCCAGTAATCGTCGACGCCTGCCAAGGACAGACCTGTGATAAACACGCCCACAATCATCGCCCCCAAAACAGAGCCAACGATCGAACCGCGTCCGCCAAACAGCGATGTTCCGCCAATCACAACTGCGGTGATTGAAGCAAGGTTGATATCAGAAAACGCGATGGGCGAGATCGAGCCAACGCGCCCCACCGAAACCCATGCCGCAAAGCCGCAGATCGCGCCCGCAACCACATAGACCGATGTCAATACATAGTTGACCCGAATGCCCGACAGCATCGCCGCATCAGGATCATCGCCAATCGCATGCACATGACGCCCCCACGCCGTGTGGTTTAACACATACCATAAGATTGCAGCCAAAATAATCAGTGCAAAGCCGCCGTAAATTATGCTGGCCCCGCCAAAACGTACCGTTTCTCCAAACCACAACAGGGCAGGGGCCTTTTCTTCGATGTCGACATTTCGGATCGACTCCGAACGCGAGTACCAAAGCTTAATCGCCTCAAAAATTGACAATGTACCTAATGTCACAATGAACGGGGGAAGGCGCATTTTTGTGACCAACAGTCCGTTCACCAGACCCATCAAGGCACCTGCGGCAATCCCAATGATGATTGCGATGCCCACGGGCAAGCCCGTGATCACGGCCAAATTGCCCATAATCAACGATGACAAGACAAGGATCGCGCCGACCGACAAATCAATACCTGCCGTCAAAATGATCAGAGTTTGTGCAAGCGCGACAAAGCCTGTCACGGTGACTTGCTTTAGGATCGTTGAAAGCGCGCCAAGTCCCATAAAGCGAGGAGCTGCAATCGAAAAGCCGACAACGGAAATAAACAAAACCAGCGCAGGAATTGTGGTCGGGTATTCGCGCAGGAAATTTCGGATACGGGTGGTCAGGCTTTTGTCATCGCGCGCAAAGCTGGCGACCGAGGCGTCGGATTTGTTCAGTGTCGCCTCAAAGTCAGAAATTGTTTTGGTTGGCGTGTTGTCAGTGGTCATGGCTGGCATCCCCTAGAATCATGTCACATGGCCCGAGGCTGCGACTATGAAGAAGGGCGACGGTAAAGTCGCCCTTCCCAAATTCAAGCAAAAGTTTTGCGGGGATTAGCCCCAGCAGAGCTCGGTGCCTTTGGTGGTGTCGATGGATGGGACACCATCAACTGGCTGGTCGGTGACCAAGTTCACGCCTGTGTTAAAGAACGACAGACCTTCGGTCACGGTTGGCTTGGTGCCGTCAGCTGCGAATGCAATGATTGCCTCGATGCCTTTGGATGCCATCAGCAATGGGTATTGTTGCGAAGTTGCGCCGATAACGCCCGACTTGACCGAGGCAACACCTGGGCAGCCGCCATCAACCGAAACGATGATCGCTTGGCCTTCCTTGCCAGCATTTTTCAACGCTTGGAACGCGCCTTCGGCAGCTGGTTCGTTGATCGTGTAGA
>CAWUUC010000083.1:0-3401 GCA_963924905.1 uncultured Paracoccaceae bacterium | reverse complement strand
GGCCCGCACGGGCCAATATCGCGTCCAATTCAGGGTGCTCTTGCGCCTGCACCAATCCCAAATGCCGCTCTGGCAGGGTGATATCGGGATTACGTGGTAATGCGCCAAAGACGGTGATACCCGCTTGGGCCATGCCGTCACGAACCAATGCCTCGTGGCGTGGACTGGCTATTTTGTTCAAAACCACCCCTGCAAGGCGCAATTCAGGGCGCATCGCACCAAATCCTAGCGCAACGGCGGCAGCCGATTGCGCCTGCCCACCGACATCTAAAATCAACACCACGGGCCAGCCCATCAGAATGGCCAAATCGGCACTGGCCCCCGTGCCCGTTGCGCCAGATTTTGCCACACCGTCAAACAGGCCCATTGACCCTTCGGCAACAATCAGATCAGCGCCTGTTGCCGCAAGGGTTAGACCCAAAATTTGATCCTTGGTCATCGCCCAAGTGTCTAGATTGATGGAAGCGCGCCCTGCAGCTGCAGTGTGAAAAGCAGGATCAATATAATCGGGGCCAGATTTGAACGGTTGCACGGTCAGCCCGCGCGTCCGCAATGCCGCCAGCAGCCCCAAAGTGAGCGTGGTTTTTCCTGTACCAGAGGCGGGGGCCGCGATCAAAAGGCCCTTGGGCATATCTATATTCTGAATGTTCATTCTGGAAACCTAGGGTCTGTGCCGATGGGTCGGTAGCGGCGATCATAATCGCCCGCGTAAAGGCGACTTTCGACAAACCCTTCGCCTGCCAAAGCAGGACCAACCAAGATCAGTGCACTGCGTTCTAATTCCTGACCAAGCCCCGCTTGCAAACTGGACAATGTTGCCCGCAAAATACGTTGATCGGGCCAAGTCGCGCGCCACACGACAGCTACAGGGCAATCTGGGCCATAGTGTGGGATTAAATCTGTGACCACTTTATCGACGATATGGATGGAAAGATGGATCGCCAAGGTCGCTCCTGTGGCGGCAAAAGCGGCTAAATTTTCGCCTGCGGGCATGGCTGTCGCCCGTCCCGAAGTGCGTGTTAAAACAACAGATTGCGCCAGACCTGGCAGGGTTAATTCACATTCCAATGCGGCCGCAGCCGCCGCAAAGGAAGGCACGCCTGGCGTCACATCGAATGGAATTTCCAGCGCGCGTAAACGGCGCAACTGTTCGCCCATGGCCGACCAAATCGACAGATCCCCAGAGTGCAGGCGGGCGATGTCGTGGCCCTCAGCATGGGCCGCCGCAATCTCGGCCATGATTTCATCAAGCGACAGGGGGGCAGTGTTCACAATCCTTGCGCCTTTGGGGCAGTGATCCAATAGGGCCGTCGGCACAAGCGATCCAGCATAAAGACACACCTGTGAGGCCGCGATCAAATCACGTCCCCTCAGCGTAATTAGGTCGGCAGCGCCAGGGCCAGCGCCAATGAAATGCACGGTCATTTTGTGTCCTGTGATTGGGCAATCGCCATCGTAACGCGTCCACAAGGCGAGGTGATACGTGGGCAGATCAACTGTGCATCGGGGCCGGCCGAAACCAGGGCCGCGGCTTCGGCTAGAGAGCCCGTTCCAAAGATCGCTTGGACGCGGGTTGATTGTGTTGGGGTGTCAACACCTGCAACATCGACCGCCAAAAGGGGCAGCGATTTATATGCGGCAAACGCCTGCAAGACAGGGCTGTGAAGTTTGGCCGCAGCGCTGGCCAAAACGTCAACTTGGGTGATTTGCGCTGTTTCGCAGGCAATTTCAAAGGCGCGCTGCAATGATCTTGGCGTCGCTGATGTCCGAAATCCAATCCCTGCCACGATCATTTGACGACACTCCATTGCACAACTGGTCTGCTGGCTGTCCAGCCCTGCATGCGGCCCAAAGGTGTCGCGATGGCCAGATCTATTTTCATCAAAGAACCGCCATATTGTGTTTGCAAAGCGACCAGCAATGCCTCTGTCTCGAGGGTGACGGAATTGGCAATAAGGCGGGTGCCACTGGGCAGCAAAGGCCAAAGAGCATCGTAAAGCATTGCATTTCCACCGCCGCCAATAAAGACGGCATCTGGGCTGGGCAGATTCGTCAATGCGTCAGGCGCCGTTCCTGCATGAACCGTTAGGCGGTGATCGACGCCAAAGATGGCTGCATTTTGGCGGATATTCTTAGCGCGGATTTCTTTTGCCTCAACTGCATAAGATGTGCCGCCAGCGAGGCACCATTCGATTGAGATTGAGCCAGAGCCAGCGCCAACATCCCACAAAACCTCGCCCTTACGGGGCGAAAGAGCTGATAATGTAAGCGCGCGGATGGGGCGTTTGGTGATCTGGCCGTCGTTTATGAACAAATCATCAGGAATTCCGTTGCTGCGCGGCAATCCGCTGCCTTGAACCAAGATTGCCGCCATGCAAAGCGGTGAGATATCTTCCAGATCAAAGACGTCTGCGCGGCCCATGCGGTGGCGCTGATGGCCGCTGCCCATATTTTCGCAAAGATGTAAAATGCTCGCGCCGAAACCGATCTGTGTCAGATATTCGGCCAAGGCGCGGGGGGCGGTTGCGTCACGCAAGGTGCATATAATACGGGCGTTCTGTGCCAAATCAACGCGCAGACGGGCATAAGGGGCGGCGTGCAAACCGTGGCAAATCGTCGTTTCCATGGGCCAGCCCAGCAGGTTCGCCACAAGCGAAAAGGAGGAGGGATGTGGTATGGATTGCCATTCATCTGCCGCCAAGTGCGGTGTCAAACTGCCCCCTGCGCCAAAGAAAAACGGATCGCCCGATGCAAGAACGACCACACGGCGGCCACGATGGGCCAAGACTGGGGCGAGATCAAACGGGATTGGCCAAGGGAACAATGCGCCATTGGTCAAACCAGCTATATGGTCCAGATGACGCTGACCTCCGATCACGATTTCCGCTTGCAACAGCCATTCGCGACTTGCATTTGTCAGTCCCATAGCGCCATCGTCGCCCAGACCCAAGATCGTCAACCAAGGATCAGACATAATGCGAATTCTTCTGCTGGGCGGCACAACGGAAGCCAGTCTTTTGGCCCATGCGCTGAAAGATGCTGGCTTTGACGCTGTGTTTTCCTATGCGGGGCGCACAGATGATCCCGCCCTGCAGCCTTTGCCGATGCGTATTGGCGGCTTTGGCGGGATCGACGGCTTGATCACCTATCTGCGGCAGGAAAATATAACCCATGTTATTGACGCAACCCATCCTTTTGCTGCGCAAATGAGTTGGAATGCATATGCTGCTTGTGCGGCGCTGAACTGCCCGCTTTTGGCTTTGGAACGTGCGCCTTGGCGGCCGTTGAAGGTCGATCATTGGATCGAAGTTGCTGACAATGCTGCGGCCTTGGCTGCCTTGCCCGATAGCCCAGCGCGGGTGTTTTTGGCCATAGGCAAACAGGGATTGGATGATTTCAAA
>CAWUUC010000082.1:0-3375 GCA_963924905.1 uncultured Paracoccaceae bacterium | reverse complement strand
GGCCGTGGGATATATGGACCCTGGCAATTGGGCGACATCCATCGCGGGTGGATCGACCTTTGGCTATACATTGTTGGTAGTGGCGCTGACCTCAAATCTGATGGCAATTTTGCTGCAATCGCTGTGTGCGCGGCTGGCGATTGGATCAGGGCGGGATCTGGCCCAAGCCTGCCGTGATGCCTATCCGCGCTATATCTCAATTCCGCTTTGGCTGGCAGCCGAAATCGCCATTATTGCGACCGATATTGCCGAAGTGATCGGCACCGCGATTGGGTTAAATCTGCTGTTTGGTATTCCGCTGGAAATTGGTGTGATCATCACGGCGCTGGATGTGTTTTTGATTTTATGGCTGCAAAACAAGGGGTTTCGGTGGCTAGAGGCCTTTGTGATCACCCTTTTGGGGGTCATTGCAATCAGTTTTGGGATTCAAATCTATTTGGCTGATCCTGTCTGGGGCGATGTGATCCGTGGCTTTGCCCCTACGACCGAGATCGTCACAAACCCTGACATGCTGTATATCGCGTTGGGGATTTTGGGCGCTACAGTGATGCCACACAATCTTTATTTGCATTCCGCAATCGTGCAAACCCGCGCATACGGCGACACATTGTCCGAAAAGCGCGAAGCCCTGAAATTTGCCACCATCGACAGCACGGTCGCCCTTATGATGGCCCTACTGATCAATTGTGCGATTTTGATTTTGGCGGCGGCGTCCTTTTATGGCGGCGCGCCGGTCGAAGAAATTGAAGATGCCCATGCCCTTATGGGACCAATTTTGGGATCGGGGATTGCGCCCACATTGTTTGCCATCGCCCTTTTGGCCTGCGGGTTAAACGCGACTGTGACCGCCACTTTGGCAGGCCAAGCCGTGATGGAGGGGTTTTTGCGTATTCAACTGGCCCCATGGCTGCGCCGATTGATCACGCGCTCTATCGCGATCATTCCTGCGGGGGCGGTCACGCTTTATTATGGTGCAGAGGGCACGGGCAAGCTGTTGGTGTTGACGCAAGTGGTCTTGTCGTTGCAATTGTCTTTTGCCGTTGTGCCATTGGTCATGTTCACGACCAGCCGCAAAAAGATGGGCGATATGGTGGCCCCTGTGTGGCTGGGGGCGCTGGCAGCCTTTATCGCCTTGGTCATCGTGGTCTTGAACCTGAAATTGATCGCTGATTTCTTTGGCCTGACGTCCTAACTGGCGCGATCATGTCGTATTTGAGGGATCAAATTGCGCGCAGTTGGCCACAATAGGTCAAACAAATTCGGGGTGTTTTATGTATAAATTGCACTATGCCCCAGATAATGCCTCGATCATCATCCGCTTTGCACTTGAAGAATTGGGGCAGCCTTATGAAACCATTTTGGTCGATCGCGCAAACCGCACCCAAGACAGTTTGGCTTACCGCGCCATTGCCCCGACTGGATTGATCCCTGCCTTGCAATTTGGCAACCACACCCTGTTTGAAACAGCGGCAATCTTGTTATGGTTATCCGAACACCATGGGGATTTGGCCCCCGCCCCGAATGATCCCGCGCGGGGGGATTTTTTGAAATGGCTGTTCTTTATCGCCAACACATTGCACGCTGATATGCGGCTGCATTTTTATCCCGAACGCTATGACGCATCCGATCGGGCCGCTTTTCAACAGGCCACCCGCCTGCGTCTATCGCGGCATTTGACGATCCTTGATGCGACAGTCGCCAAAAGTCCCCATCTGTTTTGGACAGATCGTCCCAGCATTTTGACACTGTATCTGGTGTCGCTGTGCCGTTGGGTACAACTTTTCCCCAAAGGTCAATCAGACTGGTTTGATTTGACGCAATATCCCGATATCTTGGCCCTTGCCCGCCAAACCGAGACGCGCGCCCCGATCTTGCGCGTGGCCTTGGATGAGGGGCTTGGCCCGACACCGTTTTCCGCAGCCATCCATGCCATGCCCAGAACGGGCAGCACCACCTAAGGAATTGTGATGTTTTTGTCTGTCTTTGATATGTTCAAAATTGGGGTCGGCCCGTCATCCTCCCATACGATGGGACCAATGGTGGCAGGGTCGCGGTTTTTGGACGCGCTGCGCGCCCTGCCCTTTGGAGCCAAGGGCTTGCGCGCCAGTTTGCACGGCAGTCTGGCCTTCACCGGCAAAGGGCATGCCACAGACCGCGCCACGATCTTGGGACTGGCGGGGTTTTTGCCCGCCACCTATGACGCCTTGCGCGCCGAGACCGAATTGACCCGCATTAGCGCCGAGAAATCCATCACACCAGCGGGTCTGGGCACTTTGCATTTTGATCCCGCCAAAGATTTGATTTTCGATTACGGCGGGAATTTACCCGGACACGCCAACGGCATGATCTTGCGCGCAACAGACGCACAAGGCGATGTGATTTTTGAAGAAACCTATTATTCCATCGGGGGCGGTTTTGTTTTAACGGCGGCAGAGTTGGAACAGGCGGGCGCGGGGAAAAAGGCGCGTGCGGATATTCCATATGCCTTTGAAACGGCCGATGAGATGCTGGCGATGGCCGCCAAGACAGGGCTGAGCATCGCGCAAATGAAACGCGCGAATGAGTTGAAATTTCGAACGGCGGCTGAATTGGATCAGGGCATTTCCCAAATCTGGGCGGTAATGAATGATTGCATCAATCGCGGGATGGCTGGCAGCGGGATATTGCCCGGTGGGTTGAATGTGCGCCGCCGCGCCAAGACAATCCATGACGGGCTTATGGCCGAGCGCGGACTGAACATGACCCCGCCCCATACGATCACCGATTGGATGAGCCTTTATGCCATGGCGGTGAATGAAGAAAACGCCGCAGGTGGCCAAGTGGTGACCGCGCCCACCAATGGCGCGGCGGGTGTGGTGCCTGCGGTTTTGCGCTATTATTTGGATCACGTTCCCGGCGCAAGCACCGCCAAGATCGCAGATTTTATGCTGACGGCGGCGGCCATCGGGGGATTGGTCAAACATAACGCCAGTATTTCTGGCGCGGAATGTGGCTGTCAGGCAGAGGTGGGATCGGCGGCGGCCATGGCGGCGGCGGCCTTGTGTGCGGTGATGGGCGGCAGCGTCAAACAGGTCGAAAACGCCGCCGAAATTGCGCTGGAACATCATTTGGGGATGACCTGCGATCCGGTCAAAGGGTTGGTTCAGGTCCCGTGCATTGAGCGAAACGGTTTGGGGGCGATCAAGGCGGTTTCCGCCGCGAGCCTGTCGTTGCGCGGCGATGGCGATCATTTGGTGTCCTTGGATGTCTGCATTGAAACCATGCGCCAAACGGGTGTTGATATGCATGAAAAATATAAAGAGACCTCTTTGGGGGGATTGGCGGTCAATGTCCCCAATTGCTGAGATAGGGGGCTGCGCGCCCCCACGGGCTGCG
>CAWUUC010000081.1:0-3540 GCA_963924905.1 uncultured Paracoccaceae bacterium | reverse complement strand
GTTTGCGCGTGGGTCTGCGCCCCGAAGGTCGCGCGCCAATGCGCGAAGGTGTTACGCTGTTTTCAGGCAACACCCAGATTGGCGCGATTACGTCGGGCGGGTTTGCCCCCAGCTTGGGCGCGCCGATTGCGATGGGCTATGTCGCGCCAGATCATGCCACAATTGGAACGATGGTCACTGGTGATTTGCGCGGCAAGCGCCTGCCCTTGACGGTCTGTTCGCTGCCTTTTCAACCCACAACTTACAAACGCTGAGGATATCATGAAATATACCAAGGACCATGAATGGCTGCGCGTCGAGGGCGATTTGGTCGTCGTCGGAATCACAGAACATGCCGCTACGGCATTGGGAGATGTGGTTTTCGTCGAACTGCCCGAGGTGGAAACCATGGTGACCGAGGGCGAAGAAATCGTCGTCATCGAAAGCGTAAAGGCAGCGTCTGATATCTTGGCACCATTGGACGGCGAGATCGTGGCTATCAATGAAAAACTGGTCGATAATCCCGCTTTGGTGAATGAAGACCCAACGGGGGCGGCTTGGTTTTTCAAGATGCGGTTGGACGACATGGGCGCGTTAGACGCGCTGATGGATGAAGACGAATATCAAGATCTGATCGGCTGATCTTCGGCAATCTGTAAAATCCTGCAGGCTTCATTACGGGGCCTGACCCCTTGTATCAAAAAGGTGCTCAAATGACGTTTATTCCCAGTGATTATAACCCTGACGATTTCGCAAACCGCCGCCATATTGGCCCTTCGCCAGATGAAATGGCCCAAATGTTGGCGACGATCGGTGTCAGCAACATTGACGAATTGATCGCCCAGACGGTTCCAGACAGCATCCGCCAAAAAGGCGATCTGGATTGGGACCCGCTGACCGAGGCCGCACTTTTGAGAAAAATGCGTGGGGTCGCGGCACAGAATAAGGTGATGACCAATCTGATTGGTCAGGGCTATTACGGCACAGTGACCCCGCCTGTGATCCAGCGCAATATCTTGGAGAATCCTGCGTGGTATACGGCCTATACGCCCTATCAACCTGAAATCGCCCAAGGTCGGCTAGAGGCCTTGCTGAATTATCAAACGATGGTGTCGGATTTAACGGGTCTGCCTGTGGCAAATGCCAGTCTGTTGGACGAGGCGACGGCCGCTGCCGAGGCGATGACAATGGCCGAACGCGTTGCCAAGTCAAAGGCCAAGGGCTTTTTCGTTGATCAAGGTTGCCATCCCCAAACCATCGCCGTGATACAGACCCGCGCCCATGCTTTGGGGATCAAGGTCACAGTCGGTGCGCCCGATACAATTGAATATGAACAAATGTTTGGTGCGATTTTTCAGTATCCTTCAACCACAGGGCAGATCACCGATTTCACCCCACAGATTGCTGCCTTGCACGCCGCAAAAGCGCTGGCAATTGTGGCCACGGACCTGCTGGCGCTGACACTGATCAAAGAACCAGGTGCCATGGGCGCAGATATTGCGGTGGGAACCAGCCAGCGCTTTGGGGTGCCACTGGGGTTTGGCGGACCGCATGCCGCGTTTTTTGCCTGTAAGGATGATCACAAGCGCGCAATGCCGGGGCGCATTGTGGGCGTCTCAATCGATGCGCGTGGGAATCGGGCCTATCGTTTGGCGTTGCAAACCCGCGAGCAGCATATTCGCCGCGAAAAGGCCACATCCAATGTCTGCACCGCCCAAGCATTGCTCGCCGTGATGGCTGGGTTTTATGCGGTTTTCCATGGACCAAAGGGGCTGCGCGCCATTGCCGAGCGCGTCCATTTTCACACCACCCGCTTGGCAAATGCCTTAAAGGCGGCAGGTTATTTGATGATGCCAGATGCAATTTTCGACACGATCACGCTGGATTTGGGCGCACGTCATTCGGACATTTTGCAAGCCGCGCGTGAGGCGGGAATCAATTTACGCGACCTTGGCGGGGGCAGGGTTGGCATCAGTTTAGATGAAACCACGGATGATGCTGTGGTGCATCGATTGGCCGAAATTTTTGGTCTAGCGGCGATGGGCAACGATGCCAAGGTCCTAGGGTTCCCAAAACAGATGCTGAGGAATTCAGAGTTTCTGACCCATCCAATCTTTCATCTGAACCGCGCCGAGTCTGAAATGATGCGCTATATGCGCCGCCTTGCGGATCGCGACTTGGCCTTGGATCGGGCAATGATCCCGCTGGGGTCTTGCACGATGAAACTCAATGCCGCTGTTGAGATGATGCCGATCACATGGCCAGAGTTTTCCAATCTGCATCCCTTTGCCCCAGCAGATCAGGCCGCAGGCTATCACGAGGCGATTGCGGATTTAACGCAAAAACTGTGTGCGATCACGGGATATGATGCGTTTTCAATGCAACCGAACTCGGGGGCGCAGGGCGAATACGCGGGATTGTTGACGATTGCAGCCTATCACCGCGGCCAAGGACAAGGTCACCGCAATATCTGCCTGATCCCTGTTTCAGCGCATGGCACAAATCCCGCTTCTGCGCAGATGGCGGGGATGGAAGTGGTTGTTGTGAAATCAGCGCCGAATGGTGATGTCGATCTTGATGATTTTGCCGCCAAAGCTGCCGAGGCGGGCGCCAATTTGGCCGCTTGCATGATCACTTATCCCAGCACGCATGGCGTATTTGAAGAAACGGTGCGCGCCATTTGTGACATCACCCACACCTATGGCGGCCAGGTCTATTTGGATGGGGCCAATATGAATGCGCTGGTCGGATTGGTCCGCCCGGGCGAAATCGGATCGGATGTCAGCCATTTGAATCTGCACAAAACCTTTGCCATTCCGCATGGGGGCGGGGGGCCAGGCATGGGCCCAATTGGCGTCAAAGCCCATCTTGCGCCCTTTTTGCCCGGGGATCCGGCACAGGCGGATGGCGGCGCGGTTTCTGCAGCGCCCTATGGATCTGCGTCGATCTTGTTGATCTCTTGGGCCTATTGTTTGCTGATGGGCGGCGCGGGTTTGACACAGGCGACGCGGGTGGCGATCTTGAACGCCAATTATATCGCAGCGCGTCTGAAAGGGGCTTATCCGATCTTGTTTATGGGCAACAAGGGACGTGTGGCGCATGAATGTATTTTGGACACACGCCCCTTTGCCGACGTGGGTGTAACGGTGGATGATATTGCCAAGCGGTTGATTGATAATGGTTTTCACGCGCCAACCATGAGCTGGCCTGTATCGGGAACCCTGATGGTGGAACCCACAGAGTCTGAAACAAAGGGCGAGATTGACCGCTTTATTACCGCACTTTTATCGATTCGTGCAGAGATCAGTGCCGTTGAGGCAGGTGAAATTTCTGCCCAAGATAGCCCTTTACGCCACGCGCCCCATACAACTCAAGATTTGGTAGAGGAGTGGACACGTAAATATAGTCGTGCTCAGGGGTGTTTTCCGCCAGCGGCCTACCGCGAGGATAAATATTGGCCGCCTGTCGGGCGGGTCGATAATGTGCATGGGGATCGAAACCTAATCTGTATTTGTCCGCCGCTGACGGATTATATGTAGGGGGCGTTGCCCCCTCTTGCCC
>CAWUUC010000080.1:0-3283 GCA_963924905.1 uncultured Paracoccaceae bacterium | reverse complement strand
GCCATATCTTCGAGCCGCCCGCCCACTTGCGCGCCATAAAGATCAACCGACGCGCGGCCAATGGTGATCACATCCAGGGTTTTGGTCATAACTTTGGCTTATCCATCAGATTCGGGCAAAGATTGCTGTGGAATAAATATTCCATTTTTCACAAAAGCAAAAGCATTATTTCATCCGCCGCGCTTGGCCCCCACGGCCACGGCCAAGGAAATGGCCAGAACGATCGTCGCAGACAGGGACCGAAACGCCCCAAAATCAACCTCTTGCACTGTCAACACCGTGTCGGAAACTTGGGCCAGAGGGCTGCCCAAATGATCGGTCAATGCCACAACCGGCAGGCCACGATCTTTGGCATCTTTGACCAAAGACAGAGTTTCATCGCTGTAAGGGGCAAAGGTGATGGCAATCAAGGCATCGCCTGTCCGCAAGGCATGGCGGTGATCCAATTTGCCGACACCATCATGCAGCATCGCTGGAATATGCATCTTTTCAAGAACATAGGCCAAATATGTGGCGACAGGAAAGGCGCGCCGCACCCCGATGATATGGATGGTCTCTGATGCTGTCAGTACAGCAACAGCTTTGCCCAAGGCCGCCTCATCCGCAGATTTTGCCAGTGATTCCAGCGATAAACGCCCCGCCTCAACAAATTCTGCCAGCAGCGCCGTTGGGCTGTCGGCTGCGCCAGATTTCAGATTTTTCAACCGTGTTTCATAATCAGGCAGCCCCGGATTATAGGCATCGCGAAACAAACGCTGCATTTCGGAAAAACCAGAAAATCCAATAATTTGGCAAAACCGCATGACGGCGGATGGGGGCACATCTGCGCCCGCCGCCAAATCCGCAACCGTAGACACCGCAATACGGTCCATATTGGCCGAAATATAATCCGCGACTTGGCGCAGACGCTTGGGCATATCGCCCGACATTGCGGCAAGGCGGATGCGAAAGGCATCAACGGTGGCGGGGGCAGTTGTCATCAAAGCCTCTTCTCAGATGCGACCACCCTATAAGAATGGAACAAATATTCCAAGCGCTTAAGATTTCGCATAGCGCTGTTTTAGGGCAATTTCGACAGGCGCAGGCACAAAATGCGACACATCCCCCCCCAAACGTGCAATCTCTTTCACCAATTTACTGGCGATGGCTTGGCGGCGGGCATCGGCCATCATAAAGACCGTCTCAACGCTGGCATCCATCGCACGGTTCATGCCAACCATTTGAAATTCGTATTCAAAATCCGCAACGGCCCGAAGACCGCGAATGATCACCCGCGCGCCCACATCATTGGCGCAATCAATCAACAGATTTTCAAACGGATGGACAACAATCTCGCCCCCCGTTTTGGCCACGATGGCCGCGCATTCATTTTGCACCATGGCAACGCGTTCTTCCAAGGTGAAAAGCGGCCCCTTGTCACGGTTAATGGCCACCCCAATCACCAAACGATCCACCAACTGCATCGCACGTTGAATGATGTCTGTATGTCCCAAAGTGATGGGATCAAATGTCCCTGGATAAAGACCAATCCGCATTCCGTACCCCCAAAAACCTTTGTCCAAGCAATAATATTGCGCAGCAAAAGGCAAGGGGGCAGCCCGTCAAAAGCCTTTGATCATGCCTTCCAAGGCGTCTTTTTCCATCGCCAGTTCCGAAAGCCGCGCCTTGACAACATCACCGATGGAAATCAAACCGATCAAACGCCCGTCTTGAACCACGGGCATATGGCGAAAGCGGCCTTCGGTCATGGCATGGGTGATCTGATCCGCGTTTTGGTCTTGCGTGCACGAAATCACCTTGCGCGTCATGATTTTCGTCACAGGATCGGACAAACAACTGGACCCGCGCGCCCCGATTTCACGCACGATATCGCGTTCAGATACGATACCTTCCACCGTGACCCCATCATCTGAAATGATAACAGCGCCGATTTTCGCCCGTGATAGGATTTCCGCAATATTCTGCACTGTCGCATCACGGCGCGCGGTGATGACATCGGGCAGGGATTTGGATTTCAAGATTTGACTGACAAGCATAGGTTCCCCCCTTGATTGTCCTGACCACGCTGCGCGCAAAATAGGGTTGTGTCAAGGATTTCAGATCATCGCCTCAAGCCGTGCCATCTCGGCGCGGGCTACGGCAATTAACGCACGGGCAAAGCGGTTAAGCCGCGCCACCCGCCCATCATCGGCATGTCGGATCAGCCAAAAGCTGCGGGTCAGCGCGATCTGATCAGGCAAAATCCGCCGCAATTCGGGGGCAGCGGGTAAGGCAAAGTCATGCACCACCCCAACCCCTGCCCCTTGGCGTAAAAAATTCAACTGCACCGACACAGAATTTGATGCAAGTGGCGGCGGGGCCACGCCAATTTCCGCCAGATAATCCAATTCCTTGTCGAAAATCATATCAGGAATATAGCCGATAAAGCGATGCTGCGCCAAATCTGCTGGCGTCAATATGGCGCGATTTGCAGCAATATAAGCATCGGAGGCCGCCAAATGCAGATGATAATCGGTCAGTTTTTGCACTGTCAGCCGCCCCGCCTCCGGGCGCGAGACGGCGATGGCCATATCCGCCTCGCGCTTGGACAGGTTGAACACGCGCGGCAATGCGACCAGCTGCACCTCTAGCCCGGGGTTTTCGTCACAGATTTTGGCGATCACTTGCGGCAGCAGATAATTGGCACAGCCATCAGGCGCCCCAAGTCGAATTTGCCCTGTCAAACCTTCGGGCGCGCTGACCGCATCGCTGGCCCCCATGATCGCGGCCTCAACCCGTTCGGCATGGGGGATTAACCCCGCCCCCGCCTCTGTCACGACATAGCCTTGGGGCGTTTTGGCAAAGAGCCGCGCGCCCATCGCCTCCTCTAGGCGGGCCACTCGCCGCCCCACGGTCGCGGGATCAATTTTCAAGACGCGCCCCGCCGCCGAAAGGCTGTCACGCCGCGCCACCGCCAAAAATATCCGAAGATCATCCCAGTCCATGACATTCCTTTGCAAATTTGCAAAACATATCTGTGATATTTCCGCTTTATTCCGCATTTTCGCAAGAGTAATCTGCGCGCAACCCAACAGGAGCATGGACATGAAAGAGATCGGTCACTGGATCAACGGCAAAATCGTCAGCGGCACATCGGGCCGATTTGCCGATGTGTTTAACCCCGCCACAGGCGAAGTGCAGGCCCGCGTCGCCTTGGCCAGCAAGGCAGAATTGGACGCAGCCACCGCAGACGCCGCCCGCGCCCAAATCAAGTGGGGCGCCACCAACCCCCAACGCCGCGCCC
>CAWUUC010000079.1:0-4005 GCA_963924905.1 uncultured Paracoccaceae bacterium | reverse complement strand
GCAATTAAATCAATGCCAACACGCTGGGCGATGTCATAAAAGTAGACATCACAGCTTTCGGTTAAGGCGCGTTCCATATCGACGGTGCCATGGCCGCCTGCGCGCCAACAGTGAAATTTGCGCCCGCCCGATTCGTAATAGCCTGGGCAGGAGACGCGGGTTTGCGGATCAATGGCGCCCGCCTTTAACGCCGCAAGCGCTGTGACCATTTTAAAGGTCGATCCCGGTGGATAGGTGCCTTGAACTACTTTATTCGCCAAAGGGCGGTGATCGTTGTTCAAAAGGGTTGAATAATTTGTTTGGCTGATACCACGCACAAAAAGATTTGGATCAAAAGACGGTGACGAAACGGCTGCGATCAAATCGCCATTTTCGACATCCATGATCACGCAAGATGCACTTTCACTGCCCAACCGTGCCTGAACGAAATTTTGAACGTCGGCGTCAATCGTCACGCGCAGATCCGCACCTGCAACCCCTTCGGTGCGGCCCAGTTCGCGCATTACACGGCCGACCGCGTTCACTTCGACATTCAGCGTCCCAGAGGTGCCGCGCAGCGTCTGCTCCATCCAGCGCTCCGTCCCAATTTTGCCGATTTGAAATCTGGGGATCATCAGCAACGGGTCTGGATTTTCCATCCCCTCGAGGTCACGTTCGGATACGGGCCCGACATATCCAATGACATGGGCAAAATCGCCCCCCAATGGATAGACACGACTGAGCCCCACCTCGGGGGTCACACCCGGCAATGTGGGGCTATTGACCGCCACCATTGAGAAATCCTGCCAAGACAAACGCTCGGCCACGGCCACTTGAACAAAGGGGCTGTTGCGCGCCAACGCCTTTTTTGCATCCGCCACATCATTGTCGTTTAACGGGATCAATGCGCGCAAACGATCTAGGACCCCGTCCAACCCGCCATCCGCTTTGCGGGCATCCTCTTTAGTGATGACGACACGATAGTTTTGTTCATTTCCCGCAATCAATTTGCCATTGCGATCAAAAATGCGGCCCCGTGCAGGTGGCAGCAAACGGATACTTACGCGGTTTTCTTCAGCCAAAAGGCGGAATTGATCTGCCTCGGTCACGCCCAGAAAATGCATCCTTGCGCCCAAAACGGCAAACATCGCCGCCATACCACCACTGAGCAAAAGGGCGCGGCGTGATACGCGCGCTGCAGAGTCATCAATATTTCTTGGGGTGCGCGCCATCTCTGCCTCTAAAACCTGCGTCCATAGGCATCGACTTCGCCCATGCTAGGCTTGTGTAAAGCCAAAACATAGCGCGTGACGAAAACAACCAAAGGATAGGAGGCAATCGACCATAGCACTTGCACCAAGGCAAATCCAAAACTGACCTGTGGCAGAAAAGTGATCGCAAACATGATCCGATAGATTACGACGATGCCCAGCATCAACCCAGAGATCAGCGCCCATTCGGTGACAAAGTTTAATTCCCGCATCAAAACCGACCGCATTCTTATAAATTCGCACGCAATGACCACAAGGGCGGTCCACAGCCCAGGCGGGCGCATCAACAACAAATCCTCAATCAAAATCACGGCAGCAATCAGCCAAATGGGTGCATAATCTGGCCTCCGCATGACCCATGCAAAGGCCAGCGCCAACATCCAGTCTGGCCCGGGTAAATCTCCTGCCTCATGTGGGAAAGGGATAAGGCGCAAAAAGATCAGTGTCATGGCACCAAGAAAAAATGCCAAACGGTAAAGCCATAGAGATCTTGTTACGGGATCAATCATGGTGTGATTTGATCTGGGGCGGGGGGGCCTTGTACGGGCAGATCAGGGCGCACCAGCGCGCCCGCATCTTCGATTTCTTCCATCGGGCGGCTGCGCATAATGCGCAGATATTCCAGACGGTTCATATCTGCCTCTAGGCGCACACGCAGACGCTTATCGGCCTGAACTACCACTTTACCTACGACTAGACCTGCCGGAAATACCCCGCCATCCGCCGATGAGAACACCAGATCACCCGCGCGCAATGCGTCAGGGTTTTCCACAAAATCCAACGGCGGCAGTGGAGAGTTGTCACCCGATAAAATCGCCCTTTGACCCGAGGGCTGCACGACAACAGGCAGACGACTGTTGTTGTCAGTCAGCAAAATCACCCGACTGGTTTTTTCACCCACCCCCGAAATGCGCCCGACCAGGCCCAATCCATCCATCGCCGCCCATCCGTCGACAACACCATCGCGCGCACCTGCATTGATCAAAACAGATTGGCGAAACGGGCTGCCACTGTCAGCCAATACAATTCCCGTCAAATGCGTCAAACGTGGGTCCAACCGAACCTTGTTCAAATCCAACAGGCGCGCATTTTTCTGCTCCAGCTGAAGCGCGGCCTCTTTCCATGCCTTCATCTGGCGCAACTCTTCGCGAAGCTGTTGGTTTTGCTCGTAAAGGCGAGAGTAGGATTGAAAATCCCGTGCGACATTACTGGTCCAAGTGATTGGGGCTGCCGCCCATTCGATGGCCGGCGCCACTTGGTCAATCAAGCCCATACGCAGACGTTCCATGCGGGTGTTGTCCACCCGCCATAAAAAGAACATCGACACAAGCGTGATCAACAGCCCCAGAACCAACACCAGCCGCCATGGCCCCGTGAATGCGTCGTCGTCGCCTTGGTTTCTTGCCATTTTTGGCCCGTTTGCTAATCTATCAGCTGTCGTAATCGATCACGTGGCGCAATTGTTTTTCGAAATCCAGCGCCTTGCCAGTACCCAATGCCACACAATTCAACGGCTCATTCGCGACAGAAATCGGCAAGCCTGTCTGCTCGCGCAGGGCAAGATCCAAATCCCCCAACAAAGCACCACCACCCGTCAACATGACCCCGCGATCAACGATATCAGCGGACAAGTCAGGTGGTGTTGTCTCCAAAGCCAGCATGACAGCATCACAAATTTGCTGCACGGGTTCGGCCAAAGCTTCGGCGATTTGGGCTTGGCTGATTTCAATTTCTTTTGGGACACCGTTTAGAATGTCGCGACCACGGATGGTCATCACCAACCCGCGCCCATCATCGGGCATACGCGCAGTCCCGATCGAGGTTTTGATCCGCTCTGCCGTGGCCTCACCCACCAAAAGGTTGGTTTGTCGGCGCAGATAACTGATAATGGCCTCGTCCATACGGTCCCCGCCCACACGGGCTGAACGCGCATAGACAATGTCACCCAAGGACAAAACCGCGACTTCCGTGGTTCCGCCGCCAATATCGACAACCATATTGCCCGTGGGGTCGGTGATCGGCATACCTGCACCGATGGCGGCCGCGATGGGTTCTGGGATCAGACCCGCACGTCGTGCCCCTGCCGATAAAACAGATTGCCGAATGGCGCGCTTTTCCACCGGCGTTGCACCAAACGGCACACAGACGATGATTTTTGGTTTTGACAAGGTTGTGCGGCGGTGCACATTGCGGATGAAATGTTTGATCATTTCCTCGGCGCTGTCAAAATCTGCAATCACACCATCGCGCATCGGGCGTATTGCCTCGATGCTGCCCGGCGTACGCCCCAGCATCAGTTTCGCATCCTCGCCAACCGCCAAAACGACCTTTTTGCCATCCTTTACATGATAGGCGACAACCGAAGGCTCGTTCAATACGATCCCGCGGCCGCGCACATAAACAAGCGTATTCGCCGTGCCAAGGTCGATGGCCATGTCACTTGAAAAGATACTGGATAGGATCGACATATTTGGCGGTGTCCTTAATTGAACAAAAACATATTTCCCACGACTCAGGCATCCTAAGTTGGGCAATTCCCATATAAGGCGATGCTTGCTGAAGGGAAAGAGTTAAGCTGTCCATGCCACGGCTTGCGGCAATGATCCGCGCTTTGGCCAAAGCGAATCCCTTCAATCCTTCACACTGCATCGGTTGAAATCGCAATCGCCGCTTGTTATCAGGGCGCAAATTTGGGCGGTGGAGAAACCATACCATGTCATCCAAACCAAGATTGCCCCCAAATTCCTTGGCAGCC
>CAWUUC010000078.1:0-4297 GCA_963924905.1 uncultured Paracoccaceae bacterium | reverse complement strand
AAATCGAAGGGCTACGCAGTGGTGGTTGCCCATCCAAAATTGCATCAAACACATCAGACAGCATATGGGGTCCAGTGGTCTGCAAGGCCCGCACGCAAGAGACAACATGGCCCTCTTCATCCAGTCCTATGACATAGGCGGGATCCAAATGATCGAACTGATCAATTTCTTTGCCATTTTGAATTTGCACTTCCCAGCCTAAACGATCGCCAAACACGCGGGCACGCAAACGGTACATATCGTCCAGAACATCACCAAAGCGATCTTTGTTCATTGCATCGATTATGATAATCATTTAGCCCTCCTAGCATATTTCTATAGGGCTAGGTTAACCAATTCAGGGTTGTTTTCTATTAGGGGATTCCCGTATAGCTTGAAGGTCTAACCCATTGTTTTGGCTAAATCGGATAGATCAATCCCAAGGATATTGCGCGGCCAACAGCCTGCGGTGTGGTCAAAGAATAAAGCTTTGCACGCGCTGACCGCAAATGCACCTCGACTGTGCGATGGGAAATGCCCAAAATATCGCCGATATCTTGATAGGACTTTCCAGCGGCGGTCCATTGCAGCACCTCTATTTCGCGCTGCGACAAGCTTGGAAAGCGTAACGCTTGGCTCAGCGCATCCGTCCGCATCACCGTATCATGGATATGCACTGCGACCGATTGCAGATCCACGATGATATTCATGATCAGCTTATCCCATTCCGTCGGCGCGCATTTTCGGGTGACGCTTAGCATACCGATGTCGCCATATGGGCCCCGCACAGGGATCGTCAAACCTTGTTCGGTGATCCCAAAATCACTTGCCGCACGAAAAACACTGTTGAAGTTTTCATCTCGCTCGATGCGACGCCAATCGACAGGCGCAATACTGCGCGACGCCTTTTGTAAAGTAGGATCAATCACATGATAGTTTTCAGCCACATATCTTTGTTTCCAATCATCACTATAATTGACATAACCATGGATCGTTCCAGAAACAGGATTGTTGCCCGCATAGGCGGCGTGATCAATTTCAAAACGATCACAAATCTGATCTAAAAAAGAGACAAAGCGGTTTTCGCCACCCTTGAAAGAACCAAGGTCAATCAACTCCATTCTTGCCCCCAAATTCAGGTCAAACACCAAAAATTGCAGACGCCGCGTTGGTTTGCCCAAACCTTGTAATTTTTGGAAAATTACATCTGGGATTCCTCTCTGCCCTAAAACATATACTTTAGCATATACAATGCAAAGGAAAGTGTTTTTTTGACCGTGCCAAAATGGGTTTTTCAGTCAACTTTATTGGAAACAAATGGCTTTTCACCGCGCGCTTCAGCCAAATCGATTTGACGCTGACGTTCGCGAAAACGCGCACGATCCGCGTCTGAATATTCGTCTACACAATGATGACAGGCGGCGCCACGTTCATATTCGGCGCGATTTTTATCTGCCGCACGAATTGGACGGCGGCAGGCGTGGCAGGTATCGTAATCCCCCGCGATCAGCCCATGCCCAACCGAAACACGGCCATCAAATACATAACATTCCCCATTCCAAAGGCTGTTATCTTGGGGAACCTCTTCTAGGTATTTCAAAATTCCACCTTTAAGGTGGAACACATCATTAACGCCCTGACCCAAAAGATAATTGGTCGATTTCTCACAGCGTATCCCGCCTGTGCAAAACATCGCAATTCGCTTGCCGCGAAATTCGTCCTGATGCGCCTGCCACCAAGCGGGAAAATCGCGAAAACTGCGAATATTGGGATCCACAGCACCTTGAAACGTGCCAATCCCCACCTCGTAATCATTGCGGGTATCAATGACAACGACATCATCTGACGCAATTAATTCATTCCAATCCTGCGCTGCGACATATGATCCCACACGCGCAATTGGATCCACATCGGGCAAGCCCATTGTCACAATTTCGCGTTTTAATTTGACCTTCATGCGGCCAAAAGGATTTGCATCAAAAAATGACTCTTTATGTTCCAGCGCCGCACAATCTGGCAGGCTCCGCAAATGGGCCAGCACAGCGTCAATCCCTGAACGCGTGCCCGCAATCGTGCCATTCACACCTTCGTGCGCCAGCAAAAGTGCTCCTTTGACATTGTGAATCGCGCATAAATCAACCAATGGCCCACGCAATGACGCGGGCTCTGGGAATCGCGAAAAATGGTATAGGGCAGCGACGATAAACATTTGCTTCCCATAATCCTGCGCGTCGCCCATTTCAAGCCGCAGCCTTGACCCCAGATCAGCACGACCTTACCGATACTATAATTTAGCAAGGGGGGATCCCATGTCCAAAGCTTTGATCGTGATTGATGTTCAAAATGATTTTTGTCCAAACGGTGCGCTTGCTGTGGCGGGTGGAAATGAAATTGTGGCCCCGATCAACGCGATGATGCCTGATTTTGATGCGGTCATTTTGACCCAAGATTGGCATCCCGCAAACCACAGCTCGTTTGCAGATAATCATCCGAATGCCGCAGCCTATAGTTTGGCGCAAATGCCTTATGGCCCCCAAGTCTTGTGGCCGCGCCATTGTGTTCAAGGCAGCACGGGGGCAGATTTTCATCCCGATCTTTACACCCAGTCGGCACAAATGATCATACGCAAGGGGTTTCGCAGCGGCATCGACAGTTATTCGGCGTTTTTTGAAAACGACAAAACCACCGAAACGGGCTTGCACGGTTATTTGACAAATCGCGGGATCATGGATCTGACATTTGTTGGATTGGCGACCGATTTTTGCGTCGCTTATTCCGCTCTAGACGCGGCAAGATTAGGGTACCGCGCCCGCGTTTTGATACAGGCGTGCCGTGCCATTGATTTGAATGGATCACTCGCCCAAGCCATCGATCAAATGACTGCAGCAGGCGTGGAAATTTTGGATGAGGTGAGAGGCTGACAACGACCCAAGCGGGGCTCGTTACGGCTGCTTCCTTCCGGACCTGACCGGGTTGGCGAGGCGCTTACCCGCGCCAACCTCTCACCTTTCATATAAGCGTGGCGATTTGGATTCGCAAGAGTTGCTTAGATCAGCCCATAGTGGCGCGCACCGGCCAGTAAATCATCCGCCACATGATGCGCCCAGCGCCCCTGACTGGGGGCAAGATCGGGGATTTGGACCACGATACAGCCTGCGTGATGGGCCGCTTCGGCTCCCGTCTCTGAATCTTCAAAAACCAGGCAGCGCGTGGGGTCGACCCCCATCATGCGTGCAGCCAAAAGATAGGGTTCGGGTGCGGGCTTGGCCATCGTGACATCATCCACTGTGATAACATGCTGGAAATGATGATCAATCTGGGCCTTTTGCAATTTCTGATGTGCGGCAACACGTCCAGACGAGGTCACAATCGACATTGGCCGCACAGCCATGGCCAACAATTTCATTGCACCCAGTTTCATCGGAATTTCTTCTGCAATGGCGGTTTCAAACCCACTGTGCCAATGCTGGTTTAGAACCGATAGATCGACCTGCGGATAAGCCGTTTGAATTTTGCGCCCTGCCGTCGGCAAATCCACGCCCACCAAACCATGCAAAAATACGTCCTTTACATCATGCCCCATAGCCAAAAATGCCGCCTTACCCGCAGTCATCGCGACACTTTCTGTGTCAATCAGCGTTCCATCCAGATCAAATAGAATGGCGTCAATCATTGCGCGCTCCCTCAGCATTTTCCCTTGAATAAAGGATCACAGGTGCAAACGAAAGCGCCGAAAGCCAGAGGCCAAAGTTGTCAGTGCCCTAGGCGTCAAATGCGAAATCTCGTCTGCGACATCAACAGCCGCCAGCGCAGTGTCAAAAATCACCGTGGTGTCGGGCATGGGCGTAAATTTCCAACGCTGTCGAATAAGGTTTGGTGGGGGGGTTCCCCGCTCAAGATAGCGCTGGATGATCGTTGTGACCTGTGTGCAAGATTCGTAGATCACGCGACTGGAATCTGTGCCTGCAAATCCGGCGGTTCCATCGCGCCGAAAGCTGTTTGATGCCAGAATAAATATCTGATCTTCGGTGATGCACTTGCCCTGATACATCAGATTTTCGATCCGCTGGGCGGAAGGATTTATCTGGCGGCCCAGAGCATCAAATCGCGGTGGTTGTGACAGATTAATGTTATATGTGACCCCAAAAATCACCTCAAAGTTAAAACTGGGGAAATCGGGGTCGATCAGCGACGCATCTTTGTCGCCCAAAGTCACTTGTAAAAACAGGCTACAGGATCGCTCTAACCATTGGCGCAACTCAGCGCCAGTAATGCGAAACGCAACCAGATGATTGGGATGGGGATAAAGGTCAGAAAT
>CAWUUC010000077.1:0-3906 GCA_963924905.1 uncultured Paracoccaceae bacterium | reverse complement strand
TGATACGGCAATAAGGATAAACAGCGCATAAAGTTCCAGATCACCAAGCATCAGTTCCCCCTTGCAGCCCATGCTGCGGCGCGTACGGCACGAAAACTTGGCTTGTCACAGCCTAGGGCGGGAAATGACGCAGCCGCTGCGAGTGAAGACCATGTCATTCTCTTTGAGGCGCCCTCTGTATCGTCAAGAGCACGCCTTAAACTCACCTCCAAATCAGAACCAAGTCCCCAGTCTGTTTCCCTGTTGTCGACAAAGAAAATGGACGCTGATTGATCCAGCTGTCGTGTTGCGGCTGTCCAATTTTCCATGTTTGGGTCGGCAAACTTGGCCTGACCGACGGCGCGCTCGACGCGCTTATGCGGCAGAGCGCGAAAACTGTCGTCGCGTGTCTCAGCGTTGATCCATCCCTTGATCACAGCAAATACCCGTGCCGCCTGTTTGGGATTTAGCAAATCGCTTGGGCTAGCAGCACTTATTAACCCTATTTCCTGCCCCGCGCCTTGTGCCTTTGCTCTGACCATAAAATTTGGGGATGCTTGCACGATGACGTTACACACCCGCGTCTGTGTTGCTTTGTGCCCTTCACGCAAAGCTCCAAAAAGGTTGCCAACATCGTCGGCATCCATACCAGAAATGACGACACGCCGCAGGATTCCATTGGCAATACCATCCGGTATTGCGTCCTGAAATAGACTGTCGCCAACAACTAAAACTGCAATCTCTTGTTCATCATCTGGCAGAAAAATCTGCTGCAATTGGTAGCGTGGCGCGCGATCAAATCGGGCGGCGAAAACGTTCCAAAACCCGTCCGAGGTCCGCAGCACATTCAGCGCCAGCACGGTCGCCATGAAAATCGCAAAAAGGCCAAGAAACCCCTTGAGGCGCGACAGTCCCCGAAAAAATGTCGCCACGCTGATCATTGCGATTTTTTCAGGTTTGCAATCACATCAACCAGTTTGCGACGATCCACTTTGCCTGAACCCGTTCTTGGAATGGCGGATAATGTGGTCAATCGACGCGGCAGATGGTTGACGGGCAAAACCTTTCGCAAATCTGACAGTACCGCAGGCATTTCCCGTTCATCCGACGACCATACAACATAGCAAACTGGGACATTTCCTTCGATCAGGTCTTCTTCACTTGTTGTGTATGCGTCGTTTACATAGTCCAAAGCTATCAAGGCATCTGTCACAAGCTGGGCTGATACCTTTAAGCCAGCTCTCTTAAAAACAGAGTCAGATCGCCCTGCAAGGAACAAAAACCCGTCTTTATCGACATAGCCCTTGTCGCCGTTCTCGAATCCATAGGGTCCAAGGACTTTGGCATTGGCTGAGGCGTTTCCATAATAGCCTTGAAAGCCAAGTATGCCGGTGACATAAATATTTCCGATATCGCCGATGGAACATGGATGTCCCATCTCATCGCGCACTGAAAATTCAAGCCCTGCAATCGGCACGCCGACGCTACCACGCTTGTCCATAAGACGCTCTGGCGGCAACTCACAAAAGCGGCCTGCGAGTTCCGCCATTCCATAAACAACGTGCAATTCAACGCCTGGAAAGGTCGCCTCAAGCTGATCAATAACTGCTGCAGGCAAATGGTCGCCCGAAGACATGATCCAGCGCAACGTCAAGCAGCGTTCGCGTCCAGCCATTGCCAGGAAGCGAACGTGAAAAGGCGAGCCACCAAAGGCCGTGATTTCCAGATCGTTCATGGCCTGCAGCAGATCCTTGATCATCAAGGTGCGTTCGATCCCAAAAAAGCTCGCACCGCTGATAAGGGTCACGAAAAAATGCGACAAAGATGAGATGAACCGGAACGGCGTTGCAATGAGCAAGCGATCCGATCCGCGCAGACGCAAACGATGGCTCGTTGACAGCGCATTGACGATCACGGCTTGATGGCTAAGCGGCACGCCTTTTGGCAACCCCGTGGTCCCAGAGGTAAAGATGATTGCAGCCATTTCTGGTTGCATATCCGGATCGGGAAAGTGCATATCCGCATAAATACTGCGCGCGGTCCGATCATCCCTAGATTGGTAATCTGCATCCAAGACGTTCAGCGCGGCAAACCCAGCGGGACATTCCACACCATCGTGAAGCAGCCATCTGACGTCTGTCATATCCAGTATATTTGCGGCGTGATCGTCCCCCACGTTACTTTCAACGCAGATCGGCTTGGCACCCACTATCCACACGGCCAGCAAATCAATCCAAAATCGCAGACCGCGATTGCAAAGAACAACAACAAAATCGTCATTTTTCAAACCTTGCGTCCGCAGATTTTCGGCAGCCGTAGAAACCGCTGACATCAAATCTCGGCGAGATAGGGCACTAAGTTCGTCCCCAATTGAAATGCGATGGTCGTCCGTAAGAAGACTGGAAAGGACCAATTTCGCGATATTCGCACCGGCTAAGGCCATTCCGGTTCAATCCCTAAGTCGGGTCACGGTCGCGGTGATGCTATTGATCGTATCAACATCGTCGAGCGATATATCAAGTGGCGAAACCCGCACACCAAAGTTTTGTTCTAGTGACATGACAAGGCGAAGCGAACTCAGAGAGTCCAGCAAACCAGAGCTGAAGATCGGCTGATCCCCCCCCAAACCGTCAGCTGTCAGACCGAACTCTTGGGTCAGGATCATGCGTATTTTTTCTTCCATCGAAAGTTACCTTGATGTTTATATAAAATATTTATACAATTGAATAATACACACAGCCGCGCTGTCGTCAACTGACCCGCCTTTGCCAAAAGGCGTTTTTTGACGGGAACACATATGGTTAGTCAGCGCCAGGACACTGTTAAGCTAGATTGGGATCGATATGTCGATTGACTTACTGCGCAAATCCTTGACCGAAGATGCACAGAAACTGATCGAGACATATAGAGACGAATGGAATGCTTTTGGCCCCCAAATGGTCGCAGGTGAAGTCACGTGTCACGATCCTGCGACAGGTGAAGTGAATTGGATTATCCCAGACCTTTCTCAAATTGCGATCGATTACGCTGTCAAAAAAAGCAAACAAGCGCAGCCGAAATGGCATTCCCTGCCAGCCGCAAAAAAGGCAGAGGTTCTGCACGCCTGTGCAAATGCTATACTTGCGAACAAAGAAAAAATAGCACATCTCTTGGCGCTTGAGACTGGGAAATCGCTTTCGACAGAGTGCCGCGGCGAGGTCGATCTGTGCGCTGGCATTTTCAAATATTTTGCAGGCTTGGTGCACGAGATCAAAGGCAAATCAATTCAAGCTGGCCCAAAACTTTTGGGCTTTACGACACACCATCCGTGGGGCGTTGTCGCGGGGATCGTGCCTTGGAATGTCCCATTGATGTTTATGGGTTACAAACTTGCGACGCCACTGGCCGCTGGCAATTCGGTTGTTATCAAAATACCTGAACAGGCAACGGCGACACTTCTTTTTTGTCGTGAGTTGTTTAGGAACATCCTGCCAGACGGACTGGCTTGCATGGTGACAGGGGCCGGTGCTGGGGTGGGGACGGCGCTGGTGTCGCACTCCGGTATTGATAAGATCAGTTTTACGGGCTCGGTTGAAACGGGTCGCATGATTTACAAGCAGGCAGCGGATAGATTGACCTCTGCGACGCTTGAGCTTGGGGGTAAAAGTCCCATGGTCGTCCTTGAAGATTGTGATCTGGAAAAGGCCGTAGAAGGCGCCTTTGCATCGATGCGATTTACCAGGGCTGGGCAAAGCTGCACCGCCGCAAGCAGAATTTATGTTCACCGAAATCGGATCGATGCGTTTCGCGCAGCCCTTGGTGCACGTCTCGATGCCCTTGTGATTGGGGATCCACTGGATGACGCCACGGATTGCCATCTGCTCGGGTGCAACCGTATGCTGTGCAGGATCAAAATCACTGATGTTGGCCAACAAGAACTTCAGTGTG
>CAWUUC010000076.1:0-4564 GCA_963924905.1 uncultured Paracoccaceae bacterium | reverse complement strand
GCAAAGCCTTGCGACAGAGAACGCAAATATCACCCCCATGGTGGGTGATGTGCAAGATACTGATCTGCACAGCGCGATCGCAGCGATGACGGATTTGGATATTTTGGTCAATAACGCGGGCGGCAATCGGCCCATGATGATGGTCGATGTCGATACTGAAACGTTGGATCATCTGATCGGTTTGAACATTCGCGCGGCCTATCAAATCGCCCAAGCCGGCGCGCGCGCGATGACGCGCGCAGGGCGCGGGGTGATCATCAATATGTCTTCGCAAATGGGCCATGTCGGATCGCCCAAACGCACGGTCTATTGTATGTCCAAACACGCGATAGAGGGGCTGACCAAAGCAATGGCGGTAGAATTGGCCCCAATGGGGGTCAGGGTGGTCGCGGTGGCACCTACTTTTGTCGTGACACCCATGACCGAAGCCATGCTATCGGACCCTGCCTTTCGCGACAGCGTTTTGGATATGATCCCGCTGCGGCAACTTGCGACACCGCAAGATGTGGCGGCGGGGGTGGTGTTTTTGGCCTCGGACGGGGCGCGCATGATCACGGGCGACAGTCTGCGGATTGATGGCGGCTGGACCGCACAGTAAAGGGGAACGACACGATGCCACGCCATCTAAAGACCGCACTTCGTGCTGACACACGTGCCGATACGGATTTGGCGGTGCGCCGCACGGTCGAAGAAACTTTGGCTAAAATTGAAACGGGTGGCGATGGGGCCGTGCGCGCCCTTTCAAAACAATTTGATGATTGGTCGCCCAGCCAGTTCCGCCTGACACCTTCTGAAATAGAGGCCGCGTTGTCCAAAGTGTCGCCTCGCGATTTAGAAGATATCGGTTTTGCCCAAGAACAGGTGCGAAATTTTGCCCGTCATCAGCGCGCCTCCCTCCAAGATATAGAAGTCGAAACCATGCCGGGCGTCATTTTGGGGCATCGCAATATTCCGGTGAATTCGGTTGGCTGCTATGTCCCCGGCGGGAAATATCCGATGGTGGCCTCGGCGCATATGTCTGTGGTGACGGCCAAAGTGGCAGGTGTGGCGCGGGTGATCGCGGCGGCCCCCCCCTTTAAGGGCGCGCCCCATCCTGCGATTGTGGCGGCCATGCATCTGGCGGGCGCGGATGAAATTTACGTCTTAGGCGGGATGCAGGCTGTGGGGGCCATGGCGCTGGGGACGGAAACCATCGCCCCTGTCGATATGCTTGTGGGGCCAGGCAATGCCTATGTGGCAGAGGCCAAGCGTCAGCTTTATGGGCGGGTCGGGATTGACTTATTTGCAGGCCCGACCGAGACATTGATCATCGCAGATGACAGCGTAGACGCTGAAATTTGCGCTACGGATTTGTTGGGGCAGGCCGAACATGGTCCGACCAGCCCAGCCATTTTGTTGACCAATAGCGAACCTCTTGCCCGCGCCACGATGGCCGAGGTGGAGCGTCTGTTGACCATATTGCCCACCGCTGCGATTGCAGCACAGGCTTGGGCCGATTTTGGCGAAGTGATTGTCTGCGACACACTGGCTGAAATGGTCCATGAGGCGGATCGCATCGCCTCTGAACACGTCCAAGTGATGACGGCGGATCCTGATTATTTCTTGGATAACATGACCAATTATGGCGCGTTGTTTTTGGGACCGCGCACCAATGTGGCCTTTGGGGATAAGGTGATTGGGACGAACCACACCTTACCCACACGCAAGGCTGCACGCTATACGGGCGGGCTTTGGGTCGGTAAGTTTCTAAAAACCTGTACCTATCAGCGGGTTTTAACAGATGCGGCCAGCGCCAAAGTGGGCGAGGTTTGTTCGCGTCTTTGTATGCTGGAGGGGTTTGTCGGCCATGCAGAACAGGCCAATGTCCGTGTCCGCCGCTATGGTGGGCGCAACCTCGCCTATGGCGCAGCGGCAGAATAAGGGGTGATATCAGAATGTTAAATGCAGCAATCATAGGTCTGGGCTGGTGGGGGAAAACCATCACGGATCGTATGCAGGCCTCGGATGAAATGCGGATCACGCGGGCCGTCGATTTGTTCCCTGAAAATCAGGGGGAATATACGGCGAAATACGGTGTTTCCGTTACATCGGACTATGCAGCGGTCTTGGCTGATCCCACGATTGATGCCGTTATTTTGACCACACCGAACAGTTTGCACACGCGCCAAATCGCCCAAGCAGCACAAGCAGGCAAACACGTCTTTTGCGAAAAGCCCTTGGCCTTGAATGTTGCCGAGGCGCGTCAATCGGTACAGCTTTGCAAAGAAAAAGGCGTGATCCTTGGCATGGGCCATGAGCGCCGCTTTGAATTGGCCATGCGCGAGTTAGAGCGGATGGTGCGGGCGGGCGAGATGGGCGAAATCATGCATGCCGAAGGCAATTTTAGCCATGATAAGCTGATCAATGTCCCCGTCACCGATTGGCGACGCAGCGCCACCGAAAGTCCCGCAGCAGGCTATACGGCGATGGGTATTCATTTGTCGGACGCCTTTGTGAACCTGTTTGGCCCCGCCTCGGAAGTGCAGGCAATGACAGCAAAAAGGGTCTTGCCGGGGGATAATGGCGATGTCGTATCGGCCTTGATCCGCTTTCATTCGGGGCCAACGGCCTATTTGAATGCGGTGCTTTATACGCCGCTTTATCTGCGATTCACCGTCTTTGGCACCAAAGCATGGGCAGAATATCGCAACGAAACCCATCCAGATACGCCCGGCCCAGCCACTTTGACCATCCAAGTTACAGGCCAGCCAGCACGGGTGATCAATTACGATTGGACGGATTCTGTGCGCGCCAATTTGGACCTATTTGCCCAAGCGGCCCAAGGGCGCGCCCCTTATGAATTCACCGGCCAACAGTTGGTCGGAAATATCGCGATCCTAGAGGCGATCGTTGCCTCTGCGGCGGGCGGCGGCACCATCGCTTTGCCATCCGAGCCTGCGATATGAGGGCGAAAATGCGCGATGACTTGGGGAAGAAATCGCAGAATATGGCGTATTTTGAATATTATACGCTGAAATAACACTGATTGTCAGTTGAGATCGGCCCAACATAACGGCTGGCAGGATCGGGAGGAACAGGGGAATAAACATGGCAAAGCCAATCAATAAGACGGCAGCAAAGTCAGGCGCAAAGACGGTCATTGAGGGGCGCGGCGTCGGAAAAACCTTTGGCGGCGGTGCCGTTGTTGCGCTGGAAGGGGCCAGTTTTGCGATTGCAGAGGGGTCTTTTGTATCGCTGGTCGGACCTTCGGGCTGCGGCAAGTCCACCCTGCTGCGGCTGATTTCAGGTTTGATAGACCGCACGTCGGGCAGCTTGACCGTGCATGGGCGCGATGTGACCGGCCCGCATACAGATGTGGGCATGATGTTTCAGCGCGCCACCTTGCTGGATTGGCGCACGGCGATTGAAAATGTGCTTTTGCCTGTCGAAATCCAACGCACCGTCACCCCCGCCGATAAAGAACGTGCCGCCGAATTGCTGGCAATGGTTGGGTTAAAGGATTTCGCCTTTTCCTTTCCCAGCCAATTGTCGGGCGGCATGCAACAGCGCGTGGCCCTAGCGCGTTTGTTGCAAACGGGCGCTGATATTTTGCTTTTGGATGAACCCTTTGGCGCGCTGGATGAATTCACCCGCGAAAGGTTGAATTTGGAATTGATGCGGATTGTGGGCGAGGTGGGGGCGACCACACTGTTTGTCACCCACAACATTCTAGAAGCCATATTTTTGGCCGATGAGGTGATGGTGATGACGCCACGGCCTGGCCGTTTGGCAAAGATGGTCCATGTTCCTTTCGCGAGGCCCCGCAGCCCCGAATTGACCCTAACACCAGAGTTTAACGCCCTTGTCGCCGAAGTGCGCGATATTTTGGGAACACATTGATGACGGATATCACACAAAACCCCGCATCAAAGATGCGCCAAAGGCTGACCCATGCGGCGATATTTTTAACGCTGATCCTATCATGGGAATTGGGCGCGCAGATGCAGTGGCTGGACAAGTTGTTCTTTCCCGCCCCCAGCGCCATTTTGGCATCGTTTTGGCGGATCTATTTCGCCCAAGGCAACATCTGGTATCATCTCTACATCTCGCTTGGATTGGTTCTGGCGGGGTTTACGGCGGGGTCGATCTTGGGGATCGGGCTCGGCGCTGTGGTGGGCATGAACGCCACCGTGCGTCGGTTCCTTCAGCCCTATGTCATCGTCCTAGAGGCGACGCCCCGTATCGCAGTGGCCCCCTTGCTGATCGCAGCCTTGGGATTTGGCGTCACATCAAAAATCGCGATCATCATGTTAGTTTGCTTTTTTGCACCATTTATCAATACCTTATCTGGCGTTATTAATGTTGATCGCGACCGTTTTGAACTGATGCGCTCCTTGGGGGCCAGCAAAATTCAGGTGCTGCGTAAATTGGTCCTACCAGAGGCCATCCCCGTTATCATGGCGGGCGAGCGTTTGGCGCTGACCTCGGCCTTATCGGGGGTATTGGTCGCGGAATTTATTCAGCGTGATCAGGGAATTGGCACGCTTATCCTTGTTTACACACGCAATCTGAACATGGCCTCGGC
>CAWUUC010000075.1:0-3837 GCA_963924905.1 uncultured Paracoccaceae bacterium | reverse complement strand
CCTGCAGCAATTTGCAAACCTTGGGCGCGCATCAAACTGCCGTTTTGCATGGCGGGATCGGTCGTAAAGCTGACCACTACCCCCGGCGCACCAAAACCGTCCGCCGCAACAGACACAATAGCGCGATCTGCCAACAAAGTGCGAACCTTGGCGCCCAGGTCTGCTTGCGCGGCCTTGGCGTTAGCAAATCCCATTGCCTTAGTTTCTAACATTGCATCGCGAAAGCCCATGATCGCATCGGTGGGCATTGTGGCGTGATAGGCGTGACCGCCCCCTTCATAGGCCACCATGATCGCGCGCCATTTCTTTAAATCAATAGCAAAGCTGTTCGATGTCGTTTCGTTCAACCGCGCCTCGGCCAAGGGGCTTAGGACAACAACGCCCGCGCTTGGGCTGGCAGACCAGCCTTTTTGTGGTGCAGAAATCAGCACATCAACGCCCAATGCGTCCATATCCACCCAAGCACAACCACTGGCAATGCAATCAAGCACCAAAATTGCACCCACCTCATGCGCGGCGGCCGCCATCGCCGCTATGTAACCATCAGGCAGAATAATGCCCGCGCTGGTTTCAACATGGGGGGCAAAAACGGCCTCGGGGCGGGTGTCGCGAATGCGCGCCACGACCTCTTCAATGGGGGGGGGCGCAAAGGGCGATTGCGCCCCATTGCCCGCCGCGCGCGCCATCACCACGGTCGCCTCACCAAAGCCGCAAGCATCAAAAATCTGGCTCCAACGATAGGAAAACCAACCATTGCGCACGACCAACACCCGACCTTGACCAAATTGGCGTGCAACCGCTTCCATCGCATAGCTGCCACCGCCTGGGATAAGGGCCACAGCAGATCCGCCGTAGACCTCTTTAAGCAGGCCAGAGATATCTCGCATAGCGCCTTGAAAACGCTGAGACATATGGTTCAAGGATCGGTCGGTAAAGACAACCGAAAACTCTTGCAAACCGTCTGGGTCGACATGGGAATGGGGCAATGACATGGGCGTCTCCTTTTGCCACAGCTTAGTGCAGCATTTTAGGTTTTCAACTGTGCAAACGTCTATCGCGTCAAATCGGCCCTTCGCGGCGCTCTTCAGTCAAAAGAACATTTGCCTCGACCTGACCTACCCCGGGCAATGTCATAATCCTGCGACGCAACACGCGTTCGAAATCGGCGATATCACGCGCCACCACGCGCAGACGATAATCAAAGAGGCCCAAAACATGCTGCACCACCTGCACCTCTGGAATGGCCGTCACGCCGCGTTCAAAATCTTCAAGACTGACGCGGCCCTTGGTGGCGAGTTTCACCCCCAAAAACACCGTCACCCCAAATCCCAACTTGGCACGGTCCGCATCCAACCTTGCCCCACATAAGATGCCGGCTTCGGTCAATCGTTTGATCCGCCGCCACACGCTGGGCTGACTAAGCACCAACCGACGCGCCAATTCCCCTGCCGACAGCTGCGCATCTTGCGCCAGAGCCCGCAGAATGGCGCGGTCCACCTCGTCCATGACAAACGGCACCGTCACAATGGCAATCCTTCGCCGTCTTTGATCGTGGCGATCAGCATCAGGGCCTCAACCTCGTTGATATGCGGCAGCGTTAGAATTTGGGCGCGGTATATCTGCTGATAATCGACCATATCTCGCGCAATCACGTTCAACCGCACATCGACCCGACCCAAAAAGGTTTCAATTGCCACAACTTCGGGCACGGCCCGCGCCGCTTCGATGAATTCATCAAAAGCGCGGGGGTTGGTTTTATCCAGCGTAAAGCGCAGTGACACCTCGACAGTGTACCCCAACCTTTTCCAATCAATGCGCGCGCGCGGCGTGCTGATCAGCCCGCTTTGCACCATGCGTTCCAATCGCCGCCACAGGGTCGCCGCAGTCACCCCTGCCCGCGTCGCCAATTCAGCCCGATCCATTGCAGGATCATTCAGATAGTGACGCAAAATACGGCGATCCGCCTCGTCTATTTGCATGATTTTTCCAAAAATATCAAAATTCTGAATAAATATTTCACTATTTAGAGTTGATTGTCAAATTTTGAACGGACTTGCCGGCGAAAATACCTATGATGCCCTCATCAACCAATGGAGGACGAAATGCGCGTCTATTACGATCGTGATTGCGACATCAACATCATCAAAGACAAAAAAGTGGCCATCTTGGGCTATGGTTCTCAAGGTCACGCTCATGCGCTGAACCTGCGCGATTCGGGTGCAAAAAATCTGGTCGTCGCCTTGCGCGCAGGCAGTCCGTCTGCCAAAAAAGCCGAAGGTGAAGGCTTGAAAGTAATGGGTATCGCCGAAGCAGCTGCTTGGGCTGATCTGATCATGTTCACCATGCCCGACGAATTACAGGCAGAAACCTATAAGAAATATGTCCACGACAATATCCGCGAAGGTGCAGCTATTGCCTTTGCCCATGGTCTGAACATCCATTTCGGCCTGATCGAACCCAAAGCAGGCGTCGACATCATCATGATGGCCCCCAAAGGCCCAGGGCATACCGTGCGCGGCGAATATACCAAGGGCGGCGGCGTACCATGCCTTGTAGCAGTGCACACCGATGCGACAGGCAAGGCGATGGAACTGGGCCTGTCTTATTGTTCAGGCATCGGCGGCGGCCGTTCAGGGATCATCGAGACGAACTTCCGCCAAGAATGCGAAACCGATCTGTTCGGCGAACAGGCTGTTTTGTGCGGCGGTTTGGTCGAATTGATCCGTATGGGTTTTGAAACGCTGGTTGAGGCAGGATACGAGCCAGAAATGGCCTATTTCGAATGTCTGCACGAGGTCAAACTGATCGTCGATCTGATCTATGAAGGCGGTATCGCCAATATGGATTACTCGATCTCGAACACGGCCGAATATGGTCAGTATGTTTCGGGCCCACGGATCCTGCCTTATGATGAAACCAAAGCCCGCATGAAGGCCGTACTTTCAGATATCCAGTCGGGCAAATTTGTGCGCGATTTCATGTTGGAAAACAGCGTGGGCCAGCCCACCATCAAGGCCTCGCGCCGGTCCAATGACGAGCATCAGATCGAACTTGTCGGCAAGAAATTGCGCGATATGATGCCTTGGATTTCCAAGGGCAAGATGGTCGACCGCTCGCGCAACTAAGGGCGTAGGGTGCGTGCTTGGCACGCACCTTTCGTCAGTGGCGCGTCAATGACACACCCTAAATAAGGGCCGCAGGGAAACCTTCGGCCTTTTGCATATCAGGTGATTTTCGGGGCGAAAGCCCAACAAAGATAAGACGAAATCCATACCCCTTGACCGTTCGTCTGCGCCCTGCGACAGTTCGAAAAACGAAAGATATTTTATGACCACTTTAATGATCCTGATGCCCACAGGCGGGCACATAGACACGCCTTGCGTTCATGCTTTGATGGGACTGACACAAGCCTTGCATAAACGCGGGATAGCCTTTGCTTTGCGCACCTATGAATGGTCTGATTTGGTGATATCGCGAAATTACTTAATGTCAGTTTTTCTGGCCAAAACGCAGTTCACCCATGCCCTGCTGTTGGACAGTGACATGAGTTTTGAGCCTGATTTGTTTTTCAAACTGCTGGATTTCGACGCGGAGTTTTCGGTCGCCCCCTATCCCCAGCGCCGTATGCCTTGGGGGGCATTTCGCACGGCCATAGAGCGCGAGGCCGCAAAACCCGAAGATCAGCGCGCAAGCACGGCCGCGCTTTTGGCCGAAAGCCTGCGCTATAATATCCCGGATGTTTTTGATCGTGGACAGGCTTGGCCGCTTGAGCGACGCGACGGGTTTCGTAAAGTGCCCGGTGCGGGAACCGGATTTATGTTAATCAAACGCACGATG
>CAWUUC010000074.1:0-4775 GCA_963924905.1 uncultured Paracoccaceae bacterium | reverse complement strand
ATATAGTCCAGCGGATAGGCACAGCGCATATTGGCCGTCAAACTGTCATCTTCATAGTCTAGTTCCATCGTTTCAGGATCATAAACCATGTTCTCCACTACCGTCGCAAAACGATGGGTGGTCGCGTAAATCTCTGGCTCAGCCTCGGGGTTTAGATTGATCGTCTTGGCATAACAGCCCCCCTCAAAGTTAAAGGTGCCGCGATCCGACCAGCCATGCTCGTCATCGCCAATCAGCGTTCGCGAAGGATCAGCCGATAGCGTGGTCTTGCCCGTACCCGACAGACCAAAGAAAATCGCTGTATCCTCTGGATTGCCAAGGGCGTGGTTTGCCGAGCAATGCATTGGCATCACCCCTTTGGCGGGCAAAAGGTAATTCAACAGCGTAAAGACCGATTTTTTATTTTCACCACCATATTCGGTATTGCCGATCAAGATCAGCTTTTTGTCAAAGTTCATCGCGATGACGGTTTCGGAGCGACAGCCATGACGCGCTGGATCCGCCTTGAACGAAGGACAATTAATGATGGTCCATTCAGGCACAAAATGATCCAATTCGGCGCGTTCAGGGCGTCGCAAAACATGGCGAATAAACAGACCGTGCCAAGCAAGTTCGGTCACAAGGCGGACATCCAAACGATGTTCTGGATCCGCCCCCCCAAACAAATCTTGCACGAAATAATCGCGGCCCTGCATATGGGCCAACATATCGGCATAAAGCTGGTCAAAAGCCGCAGGGGCCATTGGCGCATTATTTTCCCACCAAATGCTGTCTTCAACCATGGGGGTACGCACGACAAATTTATCTTTTGGCGATCGGCCAGTGAATTGGCCTGTCGTGCAAAGAAATGCCCCCCCCTTGCCCAGGCGCCCCTCGCCGCGGGACACGGCCTCATTCATCAAGTTTGGCTCTAGATAATTATAATAGACGCGACCAAGACCAACTATTCCTTGATCCTCAAGTCGATGTGCGGGGTTCACACGTCCATTTGTCATCTTGATTACTCCCTTTGCCGCCCTTTGGGGCTTTGCGAAAAATTACCCAAATCTTGAATTGGTGCGATATCCTCACATATCGTCCTAGGGCGCTATAACACGCTGATTTTGTTTGGAATAGCGGCGTTTGAAATTGTTAGCGCAATCATTTCGATGTTAGCGCAATCAAATGTAGCCAAGTTTCCGATCAGGAACAGATCGGCATCATACCAGCCCTGACGACACTAAATATTGCGGTCGCTAGGTGATTCGCAGTTAGGTATTGATTCTTTCGTATATAAAACACAATATACGTGAAAAAATTTGGCAACGAGCAGAAAAGGAAGCGCAATTATGGCGCGTATAGCATTAGTCGATGACGATAGAAATATTTTGACCTCGGTTTCGATGACACTTGAGGCCGAAGGATTTGAGGTTGAGACATTTAATGACGGTCAATCAGCCCTGGATGCCTTTAACCGCCGCATGCCGGATATGGCTGTTTTGGATATCAAAATGCCGCGCTGGACGGGATGGATTTGCTGCAACGCTTGCGGCAGAAATCGTCTCTGCCTGTGATCTTTCTGACCTCGAAAGATGATGAGATTGACGAAGTATTGGGCCTGCGAATGGGCGCTGACGATTATGTCAAAAAGCCATTCAGTCAGCGTCTATTGGTGGAACGCATTCGCAGTTTGCTGCGTCGCAACGAGGCGATTAGCACTGGTGAGGTCGCGGTGACAGAAGAGACTAAGGTGATTGAACGCGGCCATCTGCGGATGGACCCATTGCGTCATTCGGTGGCGTGGAAGGGCAAAGATGTCTCATTAACGGTCACAGAGTTCATGCTGCTGCAGGCGTTGGCGCAACGCCCCGGCTTTGTGAAAAGCCGCGATCAATTGATGGATGTCGCCTATGACGACCAGATCTATGTCGATGACCGTACCATCGACAGCCACATCAAGCGGTTGCGTAAAAAAATGCGTTCTGTTGATGATGATTTTAATGCCATCGAAACACTTTATGGTATTGGCTATAGATATAACGAAGAATGACGGCGGCACAAAAGTTCCCCTTGAAAGGCGCGGCAGTGGCAGGAAAATCTGCTCAGGGTCAGGTATTGCTTGGCGAAGACTGGGTCTCGCCTGATGTTTTATCTGATTCTGTATTGCGCGAAGTCCGTGGACGGCGTGGGTTGCTGTCATTGAACAAGTCACCCTTGGCGCGCAAGATCATCACCTTTAACCTTTTGGCTTTGGTGATCTTGGTGTCGGGGGTGCTGTTTTTGAACCCATTTCGTGACAATCTGGTCTTGCAGCGTGAAAAGGGTCTGGTCGCCGAAACTCGCCTGATTGCCGATGTGGTTCGAAGCACGGCTGAGGTGACAGGCAAATTGCCCCTGTCTTTGGATGAAATCACTATCGGATCGGGCATAGAGGTATTTCTATTTGATACGTCTGGCCAGATGGTTGCAACGCGGCTGGGGGATGCGGGGTCAGATGAAAGCCTGACCTTGGGTGCCAGATCCACGATGATTACAGATTTTCTCAACGGAATTTGGGAAAGCGCATCGCAGTTGTTTGGCGCTGCAAAACCCAAAGTCGAAATCGCCCATAAAGATTTAGCCCGCACCTTGGTTTCACAGGCTTTGGCTGGCCAAACCACCGCACAAACCACCGATATTCAAGATGGGGCCATTTTCTCGGTGGCAACTCCAGTCATTGGGAATGGTGTTGTGTTGGGTGTCGTTGCTTCTACCTCGCCCGCGGGTGAGATTGACCGTCTGGTGCGATACGAACGCGAACAAGTCCTACGGATGTTTTTAATTGCGCTTTTGGTGTCGATTGGCCTGTCGTTGGTTTTGGCATCGACCATTGCAAATCCATTGTCTGATCTTGCCGCCGCCGCCGAAACGGGGCGTGATGCGCGCAAAATGCAACCCGGTCGCGTGCGTATTCCTGATTTAACAGCCCGTCCCGATGAAATTGGGCGTTTATCAATTGCGATGCGCGGGATGGTCAGCGCCCTATATGACCGCATCGATGCGAACGAACAATTCGCCGCAGATGTCGCACATGAAATCAAAAATCCCTTGGCCAGCCTGCGCTCAGCCGTGGGAACAATGCGGGTGGCCAAACGGGACGATCAGCGCGAACGACTGCTAGAGGTGATTGAACACGACGTCCGCCGTATGGATCGTTTGGTTTCAGATATTTCAAACGCATCCAGATTGGATTCTGATCTGGTCAAGGAACAAGAGGAAGACTTTAATCTTATCCAAACCTTGGTGCATCTGACCGAATATTTGGGCGCGCAGGCGAAAGAAAAAGGCGTTGAGTTTATTACTGATTTTCCAAGCGACGCCGTCCAAGTCCGCGGGCTAGAAGAACGGCTGGCGCAGGTCTTTGTTAATCTGATCACGAACGCCGTGTCGTTTTGCGAAGATGGCGATGCTGTGCGTGTTTGGGCGCGCCGCCGCGAAAACCGGATCCTGATTGTGGTCGAAGATACAGGGCCGGGCATTCCAGAACAGGCCTTGTCCAAAGTGTTCAAGCGGTTCTATTCTGATCGCCCACCCACACATTTTGGCAATAACTCAGGCCTTGGCTTGTCAATTTCAAAACAAATTGTGGAGGCGCATGGTGGGGTCATTTGGGCAGAAAACATTATGCCCACCACGATGGATGCGACATCGGAACCCATGGGTGCCCGCTTTGTTGTGGGTTTGCCAGTTTGAACCTTCATGCAAGCTGTGTCGCCCATAAAGGGAATGGTCTTTTGATCCTTGGCGCATCAGGGAAGGGAAAGTCTGCCCTTGCCTTGCAAATGATCGCCCTTGGGGCCGATTTGGTGGCGGATGATCGCACAGATTTGTCCATTGTCGGGACGGCGCTGATCGCCAGCTGCCCCCCCACGATTAGAGGGCTGATTGAGGCACGCGGCATCGGTATTTTGCGCCTGCCCTCTGTGACCCGCGTGTCCCTAAAAGCAGTGGTTGATTTGGACGCAGTTGAAACAGATCGTTTGCCCCCGCTGCGCCAGATCAATTTGTTGGGCCGATCGCTTGATCTTATTCATGCGTCGCATTACCTTCATTTTCCTGCCGCGTTAATGTGCTATCTTGCGGGTGAACGCGCGCAATAGTGGATCTGATGACCCAAACGACCGACCCATCCCAAGAGCATCACTTGGTGCTTGTCACTGGCCCATCTGGCGCAGGGCGATCAACTGCCATTGCCGCCTTAGAGGATTTAGGGTTTGAGGTGATTGACAACTTGCCCCTAAGCTTGGTGCCGCGTCTGATCGATGGCCCCAGTTTGGGCCGCCCGATCGCTTTGGGGTTGGATGTGCGCAACCGCGACTTTTCCGCTGGCGCTTTGATTGAACTGATTGACCGCCTGACCCGCGATCCACGCGTTCGCTTGGATTTGATATATTTGGACTGTGCTCCCAGCCAATTGATCACGCGCTATTCGCAAACGCGGCGGCGGCATCCGCTTGCCCCCAATGAAACCCCAAATGATGGAATTTTGCGCGAAATAGATTTGCTGGCCCCCATTCGCGTGCGGGCAGATCATTTAATCGACACAACCGACATGACCCCGCATGATCTAAAGGCCGAGGTTGCGATCTGGTTTGCGCGCCCAGAATCAGCCCAAATGGCCGTCTCGTTACAGTCCTTTAGCTACAAACGGGGGTTGCCGCGTGGTTTGGACATGGTTTTGGACTGCCGATTCTTGGAGAATCCTCATTGGCAGGCCCATCTGCGCGAAAAAGATGGCCAAAGTACTTGCAGAAGCG
>CAWUUC010000073.1:0-3719 GCA_963924905.1 uncultured Paracoccaceae bacterium | reverse complement strand
CCCTCCGGCCTTGTCACCGCCCGCACCAACTGATGAAATGGCGCTGCGGCTTTTGCAGGCGATGATTGCAGCCACAAAGGCCGATGGTCAAATCACCCCTGAAGAGCGCGTCCAAATTTATGCCCAAATTCCTCAGTTAGGTCTTGGGGATGACGCGGCAGTGCTGATTGCCGCTGAATTGGACGCGCCCTTTGATCCAAACCGCATCGCTGCCATGGCGCAAAACCAAGAAGAGGCTGCGCAAATCTATGCGGCCTCGCTTTTGGCGGTGGACCCAAACGGATTGGCTGAAAAGGGCTATCTTGCCATGTTGGCCGCGCGCCTGAATTTGGATGCGGGACTGGTTGCCCATCTGCACGCCAATGCCGAAAGTTTTAGCGCCAGCTAGCCCAAGCTTCCCCGTTGCCCAAATATCCGCGCCGCAGGCATCTGACCGCAATACAGCCGTGAATAACCCTTGCAGCACAGCCCACGACATGATTGCAATGGCGGCGAAAGGAGGGGGCATATGCAGGTTTTTATCAACGGATTTGGGCGCATTGGTCGCTCTATTTTGCGCGCAGCGCTGTTGGTTGCTGCGCCACAGGTCACGATCGCAGGGATCAACGATATCTCGCCAGCCCAGATGTGCGCCTATTTGTTTGAATTCGATTCCGTCTTTGGTCCATGGCACGGCACCGTTGCGCTCGAGGGCGATAAATTGGTGATCGACGGGCACAGCATTGCGTTGTTTCAGACCAGTGATATTTCGTCCCTTGACCTTAGCCATATCGACGTTGTGCTCGAATGTACGGGGCGTGCAGACGGGCGCGACATTGCCAGCGCGGGCCTGCGTGCGGGCGCGCGGCGTATTTTGATTTCGGGGCCGTCTGCCGCTGCCGATGTAACAATCGTTTTGGGGGCAAACGAAGACCGCCTTGGGGGACATTCTATCGTCTCAAATGCGTCTTGTACCACCAATGCTTTGGCGCCTCTTGTCAAATTGATCAACCGACACTGGGGGATCACAACGGGCACCATGACCACCATTCATTGTTACACGGGCAGTCAGCCGACAACCGATGCTCCAGCGCATAAAAATGGCATTCCTGATTTCGCAAGATCGCGGGCTGCGGCCCTCTCGATGGTGCCAACGACAACCTCGGCACAACATCTGCTGGATCAGGTTTTGCCAGAGATCGAGGGCCGCTTGATTGGATCGGCCGTACGCGTCCCCACAGCCAGCGTTTCTGCGATTGATTTGGCGGTTCTTTGTGCAACTGCCCCAACCGTAGCCGAGGTAAATGCTGTATTTGCAGCGCAAAAGGGTATTATCAGTGCGACCGAAAAACCTCTTGTTTCTTCGGACCTGCGCGCAAGACCCGAAAGTATCATCATGGCCCTGCCCGAAACGCGGGTGAGCAAAGGCGGATTGGTGCGAGTCTTTGGTTGGTATGACAATGAATGGGGTTTTTCCAACAGAATGCTGGATGTCGCCATGCTGATGCGGTGAGAGGACTCGATTTCTTGGCAAAAAACTGTTAGCCATCACACGTGAAATTTGGTTTGGCATATTTTTACGCAACATTGATTGTTTCGATCCCCTGAAAACATACTGAACCTGTTATATTTTTTGTGAAATTTGGGGAATTTTTTTGTTTTATCGTGTGATTCTGGTTTTATTTTTGATGGCTTGCGGCACCACACCAACCATGGCCGAACAGCGAAAAACACTGGGTTGGGGCCGCTTTTTCAACAATGACTATATCGGCGATCGACAAGATCGCTGGCACACAAGTTCATACACAATCAGCCGCGTTCGAGGTCCCGAATGGCGCGGCATCTTGCCAAGTAAGTTTGGCGAAATACGCGAGTTTCGATTTCGTGCGGATACAATCGCACCCGAAGATCTTGTGGTCCCTCATGCAAATGATCGTCGTTATGCAGGCATCCTAAGTTTTGGGATGCACACACATTTTCGCACGGCCCAGAATGAAGAAATGGCGCTTGGGGGCGATCTTGTCATAATTGGGCCCCAAACTGGGATTAGTCGTTTTCAGGACTTTATCCATGATGGTTTGGGTCTGCCGCAGGCAACTGTTTTTGACGATCAATTCCCAAACGCGATTTACCCCAGCATAACGGCTGAGCTTGGGCGGTTGATCACGTTGCAAAACGGCCTAACAGCCCGCCCCTTTGTCGAGGCGCAATTGGGGGTAGAAACCTTGATGCGTGGCGGTGTCGATCTTATGATTGGTAAATTGGGGCGGGACGATTTGATGCTGCGCGATCAAACGACGGGCCAACGTTATAGTGCTGTGCAAGGGCCTGATGGTGGCGGTCTAAGCCTGTCTTTCGGGGGGGATGTGGCGCGTGTCTTTAGCAGTGCCTATCTGCCCAAAGGGGGGGCAGCCATCTTGACCCCTGTGCGATATCGGCTGCGCGCTGGGCTGAATTGGCAAGGAAAACAATCATTTGTATTTTTTGGAACAACTTACCTTAGCCCCGAATTTGACCAACAATCTGAAGGGCAGATGGTCGGATCGCTGAGCCTGCTGATAAAGTTCTAGAAAAAATTAACGATTTGGGCAGTTCGCCACATTTCTGCCCAAATTCAATTGCTATGCTTTCGGGTATAAGAAACTTTATAAACGAGCAGGCAAACAAGAATGAACATGGGCTCTTTGGGCACCTTTGTCATATCTTGGTCTCAAACCGAAGTAGATGGCGTGGCGGGGGCTCCCAAATCGCTTTTGACGGTTGGTGCCACATGGCGCTGGTCGGGTGGCATCGTGCGGATTGATCGTCCGCAAGATGTGCTACTTTTAAGTGAGGCCAATGGTGCAGCAGATTTACGAAAAAGGGCAGCGCGCGCCGTGCGCCGCCTCGTGGGGGTCGCCGTAGGGTCAGACGCATCCGCCGAGGATGGCGATGATCGCCCAGAGCTGCCAGAACAAGGCTTTATCGTCACCGATGGGCATCACAGCTATAGTTTAACACTGATTGCGGTGCCCGATACTGGCGCAAATTTGCTGATGATACTGGGTCAAGCACCGCCCGCGGATCAAGACCTTTGGGTTGTCCGCGCGGCCTTAGATGAAACGCATTCCGGCGCAGGGGCAAAGGTTGCAGGGGGTGTTATCTGTTTTACCCCCGAGACAATGATTTCGACCGAATATGGCGCTCGCGCCATTCGCGATATTCGTCCGGGTGATCGAATTTTGACCCGCGACAACGGCCCGCAAGAGGTTTTATGGCGCGGTTATCGGCGCATGACGGGCGCGCGTTTGCATGTCATGCCGCATTTGCGCCCCGTGCGTATCCGCGCCGACGCGTTGGGCCAAGGGCGTCCAGGCGAGGACCTTTTAGTATCCCCTCAGCACCGTATGTTGATCAAAGGACCCGCAGCCTTGGCGCTGTTTAATACCCCAGAGGTTTTGGTGGCGGCCGAAGATCTGATCAATGACCAGACGATTATGACCGATCATTCCGCGAGAGACGTTACTTATGTGCATATTTTGTTGGAACATCATAATATTGTGTGGGCCAATGGTCTGGAAACTGAAAGCTTTCATCCATCCAACACGGCCCTGGACACAGTGGCCGAAGATCAACGCGCAAGTCTGCTAGAGATCATCCCTGAGTTCGCCTTTAATCCTGACGCCTATGGGGATTATGCGCGGCGCAATATTTCCGCGGCAGAGGCTGCGATATTGCGGTTTGAGATGCGGCACTGACAA
>CAWUUC010000072.1:0-2523 GCA_963924905.1 uncultured Paracoccaceae bacterium | reverse complement strand
GCAAACCTCGGCCAAACGATCTATGGTTAAGGACCATTTCCCTTGGGGGTCGCGCCGCCATGACCCTGAGCCTGAACAGGGCGCATCTGTTAAGATAAGGTCATAAGGCGCTGTATCAGATAGATTTTCTATGATTTCAATCTGGGCGCCCGCGCGCGCAGCACGGATGGGCAGATCAGACATACGGCGCAGGGCGCTGTCATGGGCATAGACCATCTGCCCCCCTTTTGCCGCCAGCGCCAATGTTTTACCGCCGCCACCTGCACAATAATCCAAAATACGCGCATTTGGCGGGATCTCCAGCGCCTCAATCACCGCTTGCGAGGCGGCATCTTGCAGTTCAACCAATCCCGACAGATAGGCTGTTGATTGTTGAATTTTTCGTTCACCTGCAATAACTTGCAATCCATTTTTCACAAATGATATACTTTGGGTTTCCACCCCATCTTGCGCCAATGCCGCTTGCGCCGAGGCCTTATCTGCGCGCAATAGATTGACCCGCAAAAAGACGGGGGCGCGGTTTTGTAGGGCTGTTAAGGTTGCGTCGAAATCAGCGCCCAAACTTTCGGCCAAATATGGGGCCAGCCAGTCGGGAATATCCAAGGCCTCATGGGTGGTGGGGGTGCGCGGCTGATCGGATATATCAATCAGACTGGGGGCGTGTCCCACACCCGTAAACAGGGGTTCAGGATCAATTCCTTTGGCGCGCAGACCGCCCAAAATCAATCCCCGCCCCGTCATCGCCCCACCCTGCGCCGCAAAAGATCGCTTACAACGTAAGGCGTCGAAAACCAGATCGCGCACCGCGTGACGATCCCCCGAACCTGCAAAGCGGCTGGCGCGGCCCCATGTGGTCAGCGCCTGTTCAGCGGGGCGGCCTGATAAGATATCATCCAAGACCGATATAGCAGCAGACAGGCGGGCGGCGGGGGTCATTGCGGTAATCCTTTTTCTTTCTCCTAGGCGATCACAATTTTTCTGGCAATGGCCCTGTTAATTTTCACCGCAAAGCCCCATCTATGGGCGATGTTGAAAAGTGACCCACCCGAAGACGCCCTGCCCCTGTCCAAACTTTTGGCCCAAGCGGTGTCCGAAGGCGACAGTGAGTATGTTTCCATCGCCGAATTGCTGTCTGGCGTCAAAACTCAAGCGCTGGCGATTATGCTGATGCTGTTTGCGCTGCCCAATATCCCCCCCAGCCTGCCCGGCACATCCGCGATCACGGGTCTGCCCTTGGTGATACTCACGCTGCAAATGACGCTCGGTCAAACGCTGTGGTTGCCCAAGATCATCGCCAATCGCGCCGTGCCGCGCGCGGGATTGCTGGGGGTCTTAAACTGGGCAGACCCCTATTTTCACAAAGTTGAGCGCCTGTTGCGCCCGCGCGGCCTGATTTTGACCACACCCGTGCCAAAACAAGTGATTGGGGGATTGATGCTTTTGCTGAGCATATTGATCCTTTTACCGATCCCTTTGGGCAATACGGTGCCGTCGATTTCCATCGTAATCATCGCCATGGGTTTGGCGCAGCGTGACGGATTGTTTATCATTGGCGGGCTGACCATGGCCTGTTTGGCGGTCATCGGCCTGATTGTGGTTTATTGGAGCGCGTTTGTCTGGCTGTTGGGGATGTTATTCGCGTTGGCGACATAGGCGGCGCGATTGAGGCGCATAAACTTATGTGGCCCGACCGAATGGCCGCCCGCAAAGACCCATCCGTGATCTGCGATCTGTGCAAGGGCCGTTTGGCGACTGGCAAGCGCGGTCACAGGATCGACATCATACTTTGTCCAAATCAACGGATCAGGGATTTGCAGGGCAAGCGCATGAAAAATATCGCCCACCAGCACCAATTTGTCGCCCAAACGCAGCCCCATATGACCCGGCGTATGCCCCGGCAGCGCCCAAGTGGTGGGGCCCCCGCCCAAAGGTTGCCCATCACCGACCAAGGTGATCTGATCGCCATAAGCGGTTAAGGTGCGCGCGGCGGGTGCGTCTTTGCCCTGCCAATAGGCGGCCTCATCGGTATGTAAAAACACCTTGGCATTGGTAAAGGCGGGCAGACCATCCCGCAGCGCCCCGCCGCAATGATCCCCATGCAGATGGGTAAAGATGAGCCGTGATATATCTGAGGGTGCGACCGAGAGTTCGGCCAAAAGTTGGGGCAATCGACCACAATTTGGCCCAAAGAGCGCACCACAGCCCGTATCCACCAAGGTCAATTGATCGCCTTGGCGGATCAGATAGGCGTTAAATTCGGTGCGAATTTCGGTCTGGCCCGCCGCCATCAGCAAATCATCGCAACGCGCTTGGGTCAGATCAGGAAAGACATCCAAGCCAAAACGGCTGGCGCCATCGGTCAGGCAAAACACCTCGTATGTGCCGTCGTCATAACGATCCGACATCAGCCGATCCGATAGTTCGGGCTTTCGCGGGTGATTTGCACGTCATGGACATGGCTTTCTTTCAGACCCGCCCCCGTGATCCGCACAAAGGCGCAATTGGCGCGCATTTCAGCAATGG
>CAWUUC010000071.1:0-2801 GCA_963924905.1 uncultured Paracoccaceae bacterium | reverse complement strand
ATCACCATAAGCTGGCTGCCGCGCAACTCCTCCATGCGCGATGTGGTCAAAGAGACAAAGTTTTCACTGTCTTGAACATAGGCGTCAAATGCCTTGACCTCGGGCGGAAAGGAGGAAATGCGGGGTTGGATCCGCAAAAATGGTAAAAACACCGAACGTGCCAAGCGACAAAAACGTTCGTTGATCATGCGAAGTGCGTGATAATCGCCCAGAAGGGACAGATCATCAGACCCAAACATAAAGGGCCGCACCTCGGGGTCGGAAGCACTTAGAAATCCACTGCTGCCAGAAGAGCTGCTTCCCAGCCCATCAATCAGCGCCTCGACTTCTTCGGGCGTTAGCTTACGCGTTGCCGCCATCACTGCACCTTATTGAAGAACAAAAGAAGTAAAATAGACATCTTCGACGCCACCAAAATTTTCCAACACAGTCAGTCGGGCATTGATCGCATCACGGATTGCCATGGCTAGACGATCGCGGCCCTCTTTGCCAGCGGTATCCTCTTCGGTAAATTCTGAAAGAGTGCCTAGAATTTCGGACCGCAACGCCAATTGATGGGTTTCAACATTGGCAACTACGGTTTCATCATATTGCGTGGAAACACCCAATTTGATTTGCAAAAACTTGCGCGAGTCCTTTAGGTTCGTGGTGAACTCTGTCGGAAATTCATAATAGCTGGTCACAAAAGTTGGCTCCGCCTCGACAGGTTTGGCTTGTCGCGCGGGGGCTGCGTCTTCTGCGGCTGCGTCTTCGGGTTTGGGCAATTGCCCAGACTCTTGCAATTTGCGTTCGATGATCAGATCAATTTCTTCTGACGGCGTTGGTGCGGACATACCAAACAGCACATATCCGCCCCCAAGCCCCACGCCGACCAGCATGAGCCCCCCCAGAACGAAGATCAGGATCTTGACAAGATTACCCTTCTTTTTTGGTTCTTCTTCTACGGCCTTATCTGCCATGTCACTCTCCGCTGCTCATGCCATCAGATTGATGCTAGATTTGGAATTATCGCCTAATTTCAAAATAGGCTCTGGATTGGTGCGCGCGGCTTCTGCCCCACGCACCCTATCTTTGCGCGGACTGGCGGCATCACGTCCGCCCTGCCCGCCTGAGTTTTGCGCCATAGACTGACCAAAGGATTGGCCCATCAAGCCGTTTTGCCCAACAGATTGCGCCGTCAAACTTGCCAGTCGAACCCCAGACTGTTCCATCAGCTGCGACAACATATCTTCATTGGCCATCATCAACCGCGCGGCCGACGCCGTTTCTGTGACAATGCGAACGGCGGTATCAGATTGACCGACGTCAACTTGCAGCTGCATATCCCCCAAGGATTTAGGGCGCAGCATGACAGTGATCGTTTGGGTTTTGTTCGATGAATTCCCGACAACCTGATCAACCAAACGTTCGCGCCACGCCGCATCCCGTGTGTCAAGCGTTTGACGCAGTTGCGCCATCAATGGTGCAGTCGATACGGCCGCGGGGGGCAGCTTTGCTTGGACAAGATCACCATTGGTGGCGGTCAACTGCGCCTGCTTTGGCCCAGCCGCCGCTTGCGGTTGATCCACCTCAGCATCGCGCAATGATGCAAGATCAGCGCTCTCGGGCATCGGATTTTCTGACGGATTCCCCGTTGTCCCCTGTGCCACCGCTGGGGGCATATGGGCGGCAACGCGCGGGGCGACGGTCACGGGATCGATATTGATTTTGATCCGCGCAATCGGGCTTGATGGGTCAAGGGGCGCGGCAGATTGGGCGTCGTCGCTGTCTTGTGCCACTTGCAAAAACGGCTTGACCAATGTGGGGCTTGGTTTGACCGTTGGGGTGGGAACAGGGATTTGCAGGGGTGGGGTGACGGACGCTGCCGTCTGTGCAGAATTTTCGATCAATGCCTTTGGCGGTTGCAGGGTCGCTGTGGACGCAAGGGCTGCGGCGGCCTGTCTTTCGTCAGGATCCCCCAATTCATCGGGCAACAGATCTGGCAGCTTGTCGTCTTTTTCATCCGATTTCGTGTCCAAATCCAAACCATCAACAATCGGCGCAGATTCGTTTTGCGACAAGGTTTGCGGTAATGTTTGGACGACAAAAACAGGATGATCGACATGATCCGGCCCAGATTGCTGCGTCGACAGGTCCAAAACGGGCAGGATTGCCACGTCTGGCGCGATTTCAGCCAGCATTATCTTGTCAGGCACACTGTCAGCCAACATTTCAAGATCAGGCACGATGTCAGCCAGCATCGCAACCTCTGGCAAAATACTGACTTTCGGCGAGAGTTCAGCTTTGGTTTGAAACCCTAGGATCAGGTCCAAATCGGCAGTGTTCTCTGCACCCATTTCGACGTCGGCCAAAGCATTATCTGCAAAAAAGGGCACCGACGCCGATGCATCGCCCAAATCCGCGCCCTCTGAGGACACCGCAAACAAAAGATCAAAGCCAGTGACAGCGCCAGCAGCCGTCTTGCCACCCGCCTGCCCCATCCCTGTTCCGTTTTTGGGGATCGCCTCGATCGCCGCCATTTGTCATTTACCCAAGTTTAAGAATGTTCCAAACCATCACCTTGCAAGATCAGTGCCAGCCTTATCCGCGGGTTGGCCCTGATCGTGGTGACATCAACCGATCTTGCAAATCTTCTTGCGCGACTTGCCCTTCGCGGCGGGCATCAAGGCGGCGATCATCCAAGATTGTATTGCGACTGCTGGAATGCGCCAATTGGCTGCGCGCACCCTTTAATTCCTCGGCCAGAAAATCAAGACGGTTTTGCGCCAGTTCTTGTTGTTCTGACATATAACGGCCATACC
>CAWUUC010000070.1:0-2682 GCA_963924905.1 uncultured Paracoccaceae bacterium | reverse complement strand
GCTCTACCAGCTGAGCTATAAGGGCATTTACGCGCAATTAGCCTGTTTTTTCAGTGCTTGCAAGGGTGCAGTGAGGGAATTTGATCGATCTCGATGAAATTCATCCTGATCAATCTGGGGTGATTGTGTAATTATCCAATGTGCATAAATCTTGGACATCGGTCAGCTCTGATCCATCGGCAAAGACAATCAAAATATCGTAATCACATTGATCACTTCCGTCTCTGATGCTGATTTGCACTTTGCGGCCATCTGGCATGACGGTGTCGCCAAACACATCCTCTTCCCAGTCGTCTGTGTTGACGGGCGAGGTATAGAACTCTTTGATTGTCGCGCCGCTTTCATTGATCAAGGTGATTGTCAGATCTTCGGCAAAAATCGGGGCGGCGGTAAAAAGCCCGCAGGCAAGGGCCACTGTCAAAATGGTTTTCATTTTAAATCCTACGCAAGAATACTGAAACGCTGCGATGAATTTGTGATTCTGTCAAATTTTAATAAACGATACGCGTATCGGCGGTTAAAGATTGCGTTGATTATACGCCAAAAGCGCCGTGGCGATCAGCCCCATCGCCATCACAATCAAAGCGGCGGGGGCGGCTTCGGACAGATGTTCAAGGCTGGCCAATTCATAGACCCGCGTCGATAACGTATTGAAGTTAAATGGCCGAAGCATCAAGGTTGCGGGCAATTCTTTGACGCAATCCACAAAAACCACCAAAAGGGCTGCGGCGATGCTGCTGCGCATCAGCGGCAAATGCACCGACCTTAACGCCCCCCAAGGCGTGCGCCCCAGACTGCGTGCTGCCAAGGGCAAATTGGGCGACAGACGTCCAAAGGCGCTGTCAACCGCGCCTTGTGCAATGCCAAAAAACCGCAAACTATAGGCCAGCACGATGGCGGCCGCAGTTCCCGTGATCAAAAGCCCAGGTTCGAACCCCGTTATCGACACAATCGTATCGGCCAAAACATGATCAAATGCGGCAAGGGGGATCAGCAATCCCAGCGCCAAAACGGCTCCAGGCGCTGCATAGCCCAAACTTGTGACCGGCAGCAAAAGCCGCAGGATGCGCCCCCCGCGCGCCATCCTGATCCCAAAGACCAAAATGACGGCCGCGGATACGGTTAAGAGGGCCGCTGCACCGCCCACAATCAATGTGTTGGTGGTCGCGCGCGCCAAGCCTGCCTTTGCCCAAACCGAAGGGCTGGACAGGCTAAGACCCAGCATCACCCCAAAGGGCAAGGCAAAGCAAATCAAAAACGGCAGCGCTCCAAACCCCAAGGCAAGGGCCGCGCGCAGACCCGTCAAACGGCGCGGAATCATGGGGCGCAAGCTGCGGACATGAAATCGCGCGCCCCGCCGTGACAGCTTTTCAAATCCGAAAAGGACCACGATTAAGGTTAAAACGACGCAGGCAATTTGCGCGGCCCCGCCGGCATTGCCTTGGCCCAACCAGGTCGAAAACACCCCTGTGGTCAGCGTTTGAACGCCAAAATGCTGAACCGTGCCAAAATCCGCCGCGGTTTCCATCATGACCAGTGCGACCCCCGCTGCAATAGCAGGGCGCATCATCGGCAAGCCCAGCCGCCAAAACAGCGCGAAGGGTCCTAAACCCAAGGACCGCCCGACTTCAAACGCGCCACCTGCCTGTTCGCGCAAGGCGGCCCGCGCCAAAAGATAAACATAAGGATAAAGCGCCGAGGCCAAGACCAGCGCGCAAGCCCACCCCGTGCGGATATCGAAAAACCAATAGTCGCGGGCATCACCCCAGCCAAAACTGGCCCGCAGCAGGGTTTGAACCGCGCCCGAATAGTCTAAAAAATCTACCAGCGCATAGGCCCCCACATAGGCAGGAATAGCCATTGGAAACAATAAGATGATCGACAATACACGACTTCCCCAAAAGCTGTAAAGTGTCACCAGCCATGCCGTGGCGGCCCCCGCCAAACCCGCGATCAGTCCAACCGCCAACATCAGCCATATTGTATTGAGAAAATAGCGGGGCAGCACCGTTGCCAGCAGGTGCCCCCAGATCGGTTCTGTGGGGTGAAAAGCAATCCAGATCACCGACAGAATTGGCGCGATCACCGCCAATGCGATCATGACCGCCGCCATGCGCCAACCATCCCAGCCCCCCCAGCGCGGGCGCCGAGGGGCAAGGGATAAAATCTGACTGTTTTCATTGGTCATAGGGGGTGTGCTACAGGAAAGCCGTTTGCATGTCTAGAAAGCCAGCTTATAGTGGCCGAAAAGATTTGAATTGGCAGAAATTTTAAAATGAAAATTGTCTATCACCTTGGCGCGCATTTCACCGACGAAGATCGGCTGATAAAATGCTTGATCTCTAACAAGGATGTTCTGACCCAAGAAGGAATTGCTGTCCCCAATCCTGACGTCTATCGCAGAGGGTTGCGCGATCTGGTCGTGAAATTGCGCGGCAATGCGGCATCGCCCGAACAACAAGAAGAATTGCTGCATGAATTGTTGCAAGGCGACGTTCCTGATCGTTTGATTTTTTCTTGGGACAGCTTTTTGTCTTTGCCGCCATGGGTTTTGAAAGACACGCTTTTTCCCGCAGCAGGCCAGCGCGTGCGCGCCTTTAGTCAGATTTTTCCCAGCCTTGAAAATGAATTTTTTCTGTCCATCCGCAACCCTGCAACGTTTTTACCGTTGCTTTATCAAAA
>CAWUUC010000069.1:0-11463 GCA_963924905.1 uncultured Paracoccaceae bacterium | reverse complement strand
GCTTTGATGCGCGAACAAATCTCAGCGGCACAGTTCCTAAACCATCCCTATGGCGTCCCCGTTATCGGCTGGCGCCACGAGATTGAACAGTTGAACCGCGAACAAGCCTTAGCGTTTTATGCTGCCTATTATGCCCCGAATAACGCTATTTTAGTGGTGGCTGGCGATGTGATGCCAGATGACGTAAAGGTACTGGCGCAGAGACATTATGGTCCGCTGAAACCCTCGGACAAGATCAAACCCCGCCTGCGCCCAGCCGAGCCGCCACAGTTGGCCGAGCGCCGTTTGACCTTTGCCGATCCACGTGTGGCGCAACCCTATGTGTCGCGCAGCTATCTCGCGCCAGAGCGCAATTCGGGCGATCAAAAACAGGCCGCTGCTTTGACCATTCTGGCCGAAGTTTTGGGTGGATCAGGGACTACATCGGTGCTAACGCGCGCTTTGTCGTTTGAGACACAAACGGCCGTTTTTGCCACCGCTTTTTATGGCGGCACATCTTTGGACCAAACGACGTTTAATCTCATTGTGGTGCCTGCGGCAGGTGTTAGCGTTCAGGAGGCCGAAACCGCGATGGATAAGGTTTTGGACGATTTCGTGCAAAAGGGCATCGATCCTGCCGACCTTGATCGGATCAAAACCCAAGTGCGTGCTGCCGAAATTTACAAACAAGATGACGCAGGCGATTTGGCGCGTGAATATGGGGCAGCCCTCGCTGTCGGCCTGAGTGTGAAAGATGTTCAAGATTGGCCCGCCGTTTTGCAATCCATCACTGCAGAGGATGTGATGGAGGCCGCAAAATCTGTCCTGCTGCGGAACAATTCTGTCACCGCGTATTTGCAAGAGGGCGAATGATGCTGCGACTTTCCCTCCTGTTAATGGCGCTCGCCACCCCCGTAGTCGCCGCCGTGCCGATCCAAAAGGTGACTTCCCCAAATGGGCTCACCGCTTGGTTGGTGGAGGATCACGGTATCCCCTTTACAGCGCTGCAAATTCGGTTTGGGGGTGGCACATCGCTGGATGCCGAAGGCAAGCGAGGTGCTGTGAATTTGATGACGGCCTTGATCGAAGAAGGGGCTGGCGACTTAGACGCAATAGGTTTCGCCACAGCTCGCGATGATCTGGCCGCCAGCTTTCGATTTTCGTCCAATTTAGACAGCGTTTCCGTGGCTGCGCAGTTTTTATCCGAAAACCGAGATCAGGCGGTTCAGTTATTGACCGATGCACTGAACAAACCGCGATTTGATCAAGATGCGATTGACCGTGTGCGCGGCCAAGTGATCGCAGGGATTGAGGCCGAAGCAAAAGACCCTAGCGCCATCGCGGGCCAATTAGAGGCGGCAAGAAACTTTGGTAACCACCCTTACGGGACGAACGAGTCTGGCACTTTGGACAGCGTTATCGGGCTAAGCCGGGACGATATTTTGGCAGCCCATGCGGGGGCATTGGCGCTAGATCATGTCACAATTGCAGCGGCAGGCGATATTACCCCCAATGAATTGGGGGTAATTTTGGATCAGATTTTGGGGCAACTGCCCAAAACGGGTGCGGCCAGGCCCATCAACGCCATTTTGAATGAATCAGGCGGAACAGCCGTGCAAGATTTCCCGGGACCACAATCGGTTGTCATCTTTGGTCATGGCGGTCTGCGGGTCGATGATCCCGATTTCATGACAGCCTCTATCGTCAATGAGATTTTCGGTGGCGATCGTTTTACCGCCCGCCTGATGACCGAAGTGCGCGACAAGCGCGGTCTAACTTATGGTATTGGGACAGATTTGGCCAGTTTGAAATATGCCGAGCTGATGGCCGGGCAATTTCAGGCAAGCAACGAAAAGGTTTCACAAGCCATCGCTGTCGTGACCGAGGAGTGGACAAAAATTGCCACAGGTGACATCACCGCGGCTGAATTAGAGGCCGCCAAAACCTATTCCATCGGGGCCTATCCCTTGCGATTCGATGGAAATAGCACAATCGCGTCGATTTTGGTCGGAATGCAGGTCAATGGCTTTGCGATGGATTATCCAGAAACCCGCAATGACAAGGTGCGCGCCATCACATTAGATGACGCCAATCGTGTCGCAAAACGGCTGTTCAAACCTGAAAATCTGCATTTTACAGTCGTCGGACAGCCAGTTGGGGTTTCTGAATCGAATTAAGCGAATCTGTGGCCCTAATCCCAAAGACCTGCTAGGATTAGCGCTATGACAGCGCACAACCCCAAGATAGGCGACACTCTGCGCCCAGTGATCCGTCCTTTGGACGAGGCTGCGATCAATCGGATTGCGGCAGGTGAGGTGGTGGAGCGTCCTGCATCTGCGGTCAAGGAATTGGTGGAAAATGCACTGGATGCAGGGGCCAAGCGCATATCGGTCGATTACGCAGCGGGGGGCAAACTGCTGATCCGCGTCACCGATGATGGCTGCGGAATGACCCCAGATGATCTGCCTTTGGCCGTTGCCCGCCATGCGACATCCAAAATCGATGGGACTGATTTGTTAAACATTCAGTCCTTTGGATTTCGGGGCGAGGCCTTGGCATCCTTGGGGGCGGTTGGACGTCTGACATTGACCAGTCGCGCCGAAGGCCATGATGGCGCAACCCTTTCCGTTGAGGCGGGGCGTCTATCCGCCCCAAAACCTGCATCCGCGCAAAAAGGAACGATTGTCGACCTGCGCGATTTATTCTTTGCGACACCCGCGCGCTTGAAATTTCTGCGGACCGACCGTGCCGAGGCTCAAGCGATTGCCGATGTGATCCGCCGCCTTGCGATGGCCGAACCCCATGTCAGCTTTACCCTGACCGAGATGGACGCTACCCCCCGTCAAATTTTCCGTGCGGATGCGGGAAATGGCGATTTCTTTAATGCCTTACAAGGGCGTCTTTTGGGGATTTTGGGGCGCGAGTTCACCGAAAATGCCCTAAAAATAGACGTAGAACGTGATGGTTTACGGCTGCTGGGTTATGCGGCTTTGCCTACATATTCGCGCGGATCTTCAGTACAACAATTCGTTTTCGTCAATGGCCGCCCTGTGTTAGATCGCATGCTTTTGGGCGCGTTGCGTGTGGCCTATTTCGACTTCTTGTCGCGGGATCGTCATCCTGCAGCCGTTCTGAACTTGATCTGTGATCCAGAGCGGGTCGATGTCAACGTGCATCCTGCAAAATCTGAGGTACGCTTTCGCGAACCAGAGGCGGCACGCAGCCTGATCATTACGGGACTTCGCACTGCGCTTTCAGGTGCAGGTCATCGCGCTAGCACGACGGTCGCAGATGCCACACTTGCCGCACTGCGCCCCGAAAGTGGTGCTGTCTTAAACCGCGTTTATCAAATGGATCGCCCGTCTCAGGGCAGTCTGGCACGTGGCTTGACTTGGCAAGCACCAAATGGCTTTGAAGAAACGCCCCAAGCACGGCTCGAACCACAACAACCCGAAATTGTCGATCATCCCTTGGGGGCAGCCCGCGCACAGGTGCATGAGAATTATATCATCGCACAAACCGCCACGGGCATTGTGATCGTCGATCAACACGCCGCGCATGAACGGCTTGTATATGAACGTCTAAAACGGCAAATGGCGGACAGTGGCATCACCGCGCAGTCCCTGCTGATACCTGAAATCGTGGAACTTTCCGCGGGCGATGCGGCCCGTCTGCTTGAGGTGGCGGATGAATTGGCGCGCTTTGGTCTGACGATTGAGGCCTTTGGCGGTAATGCAATCGCCGTGCGTGAAACCCCGGCCATTCTGGGGGTTGTATCAGCCGCCAATCTGCTGCGCGATGTCTTGGACGAGTTGGCCGATTTGGGCCAATCGATTTCGTTGCAATCCAAGATCGAGGCGATTTTATCCCGCATGGCCTGTCACGGGTCTATTCGATCAGGGCGACAAATGCGCGCCGATGAAATGAATGCACTTTTGCGCGAGATGGAGACAACGCCCCATTCTGGCCAATGCAACCATGGTCGCCCCACCTATGTGGAATTGCAACTGCATGATATTGAAAGATTATTTGGCCGCCGATGATCACCGCTTTTGGACAATCTTACGCATGGAACACGCCCGAGGTTTTGATCTTGGGCGGCGGCTTTGTTTTGCTGGTCCTGCTGCTCGTGTTGATTTTGCGTGCAGCGGGGCGATCAGCCACGATGGCAGCACCTTTGATGCGGGAAATGGGGTGGCTTGGGCAACGCGTGCAGCTTTTGTCGGATGGGCAAGAACGCTTGGCGGGGGGCTTGCACCATGTCTCAGAAACTCAAGCACATAGCCAAACCGCCATGCTCCAACTGATGGAAAAGCGACTGGCCGAAGTGCAAAAATCGATGGGCGAGGCATTGCAGGGCACATCGCAACGCACGGCCCACAGTCTGGGCGAGTTGCAACAGCGTCTAGCAACCATCGACAAAGCCCAAGCCAATATCGAAAAACTCTCGGGCAATGTATTGAATTTGCAAGATATTCTTGCCAACAAACAAGCGCGCGGGGCCTTTGGCGAAATTCAGCTGAATGATATCGTGCGAAAGGCGCTGCCGTCAGACGCCTATACCATGCAAGCGACCCTGTCGAATGGCAAACGCGCCGACTGCCTGATCCATCTGCCAAATCCGCCTGGGCCAATTGTCATTGATGCCAAATTCCCCCTTGAAGCCTATGAGGCCCTGCGTCGCGCCGAGAATCCGCAACAATTGCAACAGGCACAGGCACAGTTACGCGCCTCGGTCCGCACCCATATCAAGGCGATTGCCGAAAAATACATCGTCGACGGGGAAACCGCTGACGGGGCGCTGATGTTTTTACCCAGCGAGGCAGTCTATGCAGAACTGCACGCAAATTTCCCCGAAGTGGTGCGCGACGGCTTTGCGGTCAAGGTCTGGATCGTGTCGCCCACAACTTGTATGGCAACGCTGAACACGATGCGCGCTGTGCTAAAAGATGCGCGCATGCGCGAACAAGCGGGGGCGATCCGCGCGACCTTGCGGATGTTGCACCGCGATGTGGAATTGGTGGTGGAACGTGTGGAAAAACTGTCGACCCATTTCAATCAGGCCCGCGCCGATTTGGAGGGGATCAGCACAGCGGCCGAGCGCGCAGGCAAACGGGCAGCGCGTCTGGACAATTTCGATTTCGAAGAGTTGGCGCCAGAAACGCCCTTGCCAATTCTTGGTCCGCAAGCCGCTGAATAATCACGGCTTTTGCAAGCACACCATAAAGAACCCATCCATCCCACCCTGTTCGGCCCAATAATCAGGACGCAAACGCAAGGCCCCTTGTTCAGTGATCCAATTGGGATCAATGCCTGTTATTTGGGGCGGTATAACGCGCAGATCAGGGTGACGAATAAGCGCTGCGGCGAGTTGATCCTCGCCCTCGGCGGGCAGCAAGGAACAGGTGCAAAAGACCAGATTTCCACCCGATTTAACCATCCCCAAGGCGCGGTCCAGCAATTGCGATTGCAGCGCAGCCAGACCTGCGATTTCCGATCCATCCTTAAGATAGGGCAATTCTGGGTGGCGGCGGATCGTGCCTGTTGCCGAACATGGGGCATCAAGCAAGACCGCATCAAATGGTTCCTCGGGCGTATAGTGCAGCGCATCGGTGGTGATCAGTTCAGCCCGAAGTGCCGTGCGGGCCAGATTTTCGGCCACACGCGCCATGCGTGGCCCTGAAATATCCAACGCCGTGACATCGGCCCCCAAGGCGGCAAGCTGCATCGTTTTGCCACCTGGCGCGGCGCAAATATCCAACACGCGATGGCCTTTTTGGACCTGCAACAGGGGAACCGCCAAACTGGCCGCGGCATCTTGCACCCACCAATCCCCCGTTGCGTAACCCGCTAGGGCAGATAATTGTCCTACCTCGGTCAGACGCAAGCTGCCTGTCGGCAGCCGCATTCCTTCGGGGGTCGCAGAGCCGTTTATGGTCAGATCAATGGGCGGGGTTTGGGCATGAATGGTTTCCATCGCCGTGACTGCATCGCGGCCATAAGCATGAACCAGCGGTTGGCGTAACCAGCGCGGCATCCGTTGGGCAGGACCGGTCAGGATCACTTCTTCGGGCAATGCGCGCAAGATCGCATTAACCATACCCGAGAGGTGCTGATTGCGGTTGCCGTGACGCGCCAGATCGACTGCGCCATTGACCACACCATGGGCGGGCGCGCCGGATACGCGCTCCCACACGGCAAGGCGCAAGATATTCATAATATGTAAAGGCGGCGCTTTACGCAGGCGTGGTTCTAACAACCGCTCAATCGGTTCCAATTGGCGGATCACTTGCACGGCCAGTCGCTGGGCGCGGGCGCGGTCCGGGGCGGGCAGGCTGGCTAGAAACGCAGAGCTATCGATAATCTGCGACAACGGCGTTCCCTGCCCCAAGACCTCATCAAGGATCATCACCGCTGCGCTGCGCGCTGATCTGCCTGTCGTCATTGCCTGCCCCTTGCTGATATCCTAGCTTGGCCTATATGAGCTAAGGCCCCGCTGCAAGGAACCCCCAATGACCCAAGATGATCTGACGCCCCCCCTGCCGCCTGCCGCACAGCGCGCCCTTGCCGAGGCGGCCGAGCGACGCAAACACGTGACGCCAACCTTGCCCACCGAATTGGGCGGCCGCAATGGGCCTGAACCCGTGCGCTTTGGGGACTGGGAAAAAAAGGGAATAGCTGTAGATTTTTGATCAGCTGGTTTTGATCAGCGTAAGGTAAAGCTGGCAGCGCGCCCCGCGCCTGCATCCGCAGTAAAGCGCAGTTTATCATCATCGATTTCTACAAGCTGGCAGTTATAGGTAATTTCCATCCCGCTCCAATCCATGTCGCGACAAAAAAGTCCGTCCTTCCAATCCCATTTGCCTGTCACATTCCACCCCAAGGCAGACCCCCTGATCGTGCCGTCCTCTGCGACCGTCAAGGACAAATCAAAAAGGCCCATATACAGGCTGCGCCCCGCCATCTTTTCCAAAAAAACCGTCCGCTCGGTGACGGGTTCAAAGGCCAGCGCCCAATTGGGCAGGGCCAACAACGACAGGGTCAACACAATAGCGCGCATGATGTTCCAACAATCAATTTCAGCAGAATACGCAATCAAAGATAGTTTGGTTCACTTATAGTCCCAAAACATCCATCATATCATAACGACCAGGTTTCTGGTCTTGCCCCCAAAGTGCCGCTTTCAACGCTCCGCGCGCGAAAATTGCGCGGTCGGTGGCGACGTGACGCAGAATAATCCGTTCGCCCAAGGCCGCAAAAATCACATCATGTTCGCCTACGATGTCGCCACCGCGAATGGCTGAAAATCCAATCGCCCCTTTGGCACGCGCGCCTGTAATACCGTCACGGCCTGATTCGCTGTGATCTGCCAATGTGATGCCGCGGCCCTTGGCAGCCGCTTGGCCCAGCATCAAGGCTGTGCCAGAGGGCGCATCGACTTTGTGACGGTGATGGGCCTCGACCACCTCGATATCCCAATCGGCATCCAAGGCAGCGGCCACTTTCTGCGTCAGACGTGTCAGCAGATTGACGCCAAGGCTCATATTGCCAGCCTGAATGATCACGGCATGGTGCGATGCCGCGTCTAATTTCAGTTGGTGTTCGGGCTGCAACCCAGTTGTGCCGATCACATGAACAGCGCGGGCTTGGGCAGCAAGGACGGAAAATTCCATTGTTGCCTCTGGGGTTGTGAAATCAATGACCGCTTGGGCTTGGGCAAAGGCGGGCAGTGCATCATCACTGACCAATACCCCGCAATCAGCCCCGCCCATTGCCGCGCCAATATCGCGCCCGATCCAAGGGTGACCGTTGCGTTCGATCGCACCGACCAAGCGCATCGTCTCGCTGGCAGCAATCTCGCGGATCAGCATTTGCCCCATGCGGCCTGATGCGCCTGTGATCACGATCCCTGGCTTTGTCATAGTACACCCCCAACTTTTCCAGTTGCTTTACCCGCAAATGCGCCTTTGCGAAAGCCTGCCGTTGCGGGGCGCGAAAATTCGGCCTAAAGGGGGGGCATGGCAAACAAACGCTCAGTCTCGGCCAAAGGGCCTTCGCAACGGATGTTGCGCGTCGGTGAAATGATTCGCCGCACACTTTCGGATTTGTTGATGCGGGGGGAAATTCATGACCCCGCGCTCAATGCAATGCATATCACTGTGGGCGAGGTGGCCGTGTCGCCCGACCTGCGCGTGGCCACAATCTATGTCATGCCCCTGATGGGTGGTGCGGGCGTGGATGAGGCGATTGCCGCCCTTGCGCGCAATAAGCATGACCTACGCAAACGTGTGGCCGGCGAGATGACCTTGAAATTCGCCCCCGAATTGCGTTTTCGCGCCGATGAGACCTTTGATCGCTTGGATGAGGCGCGTCGGCTATTTTCTGACCCTGTGGTGCAGCGCGATATTGCCGCCAAGGATCAGCCAGAGTGATCTGACACCGTCAGAGGGAAGAATATGGCACGCACAAAAAAAGGCCGCGCGATATCGGGCTGGGTGATTATAGATAAACCCGCAGGCGTCACATCTACCACCGTCGTCAATCGCGTCAAATGGGCGTTTGAGGCCCAAAAAGCGGGCCATGCAGGCACATTGGATCCCGCCGCGACAGGTGTTTTGGCTATTGCCTTGGGAGAGGCCACAAAAACCGTGCCCTATATCACTGATGCGCTGAAATGTTATCGTTTCATGGTGCGTTTTGGCGCATCCACGACGACCGATGATGCCGAGGGCAGCATTTTAGAAACGTCTGATCACCGCCCCAGCGACGCTGAGATTATGGCTGCATTGGCGCAGTTTCGCGGTCATATTTCCCAAGTGCCCCCACAATTTTCCGCCGTAAAAGTCGACGGTGAGCGCGCCTATGATTTGGCGCGCGAGGGCGAAGTGATGGAGTTGGCGGCGCGTGACCTTTGGGTCGACAGCCTTGAACTCATCTCGCGCCCTGATGCGGATCAGGTGGAATTGGAAATGGTCTGCGGCAAGGGCGGGTATGTGCGTTCTATCGCACGGGATTTGGGCGCGGCTTTGGGCGGACGGGCGCATGTGGCTTGGCTGCGTCGCCTTTGGTCAGGTCCGTTTGATGTCGAACAGGGTCTAAATCTGACGCAAATTGACGCGATCGCTCGGACCCCTGCGCTTGACGCGGTGTTATTGCCCATTGAACTTGGGCTTTCTGATCTGCCGCAGGTTATTTGCACCGCCGAAGGGGCAGCACGGATCAAAAACGGCAATCCGGGAATGGTTCTTGGCAGCCATGATTATGGCACCGAGGTTTGGGCCAGTTTTGCAGGTCAACCTGTTGCCGTGGGTCATTATCGTGGCGGGGAATTGCACCCGAGCCGCGTCTTTAACCTATAGCGCCGTGGCCATCGTCAAAGAACACAGCGACCTTTTGCGCCACAGTGTCGCGGTCTATTCGGACTGTCAGCAATATCGTTATACATTGACGCGGGTTTGGAACGGATCAGGGCGCAAAATCAGCTTTGTAATGCTGAACCCCTCAACCGCGACTGAAGTCCAAAATGATCCCACTGTTGAGCGTTGCGAACGCCGCGCCAGGGCCATGGGATTTGGTGCATTTCGTGTCGTGAACATCTTTGCTTTTCGCGCCACCGACCCACGCGATATGCGCGCTGCGCGCGATCCAATTGGCCCAGAGAACGATGCGGCCATTACCGCTGCCGCTGAATGGGCGGATATGATCCTTTGCGCTTGGGGCGCACATGGGGTTCATTTGTCACGGGGCGCACAGGTGTTGTAGATGTTGCGTGCAATGCCGCTTTATCATTTGGGTCTGACAAAGTCGGGTGATCCCAAACACCCGCTTTACATCAGCTACACCCAAAAGCCTGAACTTTGGCCCAATTAAATCGCCCGTAAAATGACGTCATTTGCATCAATCGTGACCCCGTTACTTAGGGTGACCAAAGTAACATCATTCAGCAATACATATGTGGAGCCGTCTGGGCCTGTTTGTACAGAAATCATCGGATTGGGAATTTGAGCCGCATCATATTGGATCACCAAATGATCTTGGGATGGATCAAAATCAACAATATCAGCAGCCAATCCGCCATAATCTGTGATTTCAAAGATATCGTGACCTGCGCCACCGTTGGCAATGTCGGCCTGTCCCAGCATCAAGACATCATTGCCATCACCGCCGTTTAGAAAATCAAGTTCCATATCAAAGGCACCCATCGCTTGCCCCCAAATCGTATCGTCGCCTGCGCCGCCGAACACCTCATCTGCGCCATCACCGCCAAAGATCAAATCGTTATCCAAGCCGCCATCGATGGAATCATTGCCTTGCCCACCCAGCACGGTATCGCGTCCTTCGCCGCCGAAAATTTGGTCACTGCCTGCATCGCCAGACACAAGATCGTCCCCAGGCCCTGCATAGATCATATCATTTTCGCCTTCACCAAGGATCACATCGTTACCCGCTTCGCCAAATATCGTATCATTCCCCTCTCCAGCAAAGATCAAATCATTGCCAGCGCCACCGTAGACTTCATCGCGACCAAGGCCCGCCATAATGGAATCATCCCCACTGCGCCCCGTCAGCAAATCACTGCCCGCAGCCCCCCAAATCAAATCTCGGCCAGCATTGCCCGATAAGATATCAGCCTGATCAGAGCCCGTCAGTTCCAAATTAGGGTCAATGGTGGGCGGCGCATCATTCGATTGTGCAGCGCCGTCCCCTAACGTGAAGGTGCCTTGACCCTCCTCTGATTGCCCAGATGTGTCATCTGATGGCACGTCAGCGCCATCCTGACCCGAGGTCGGCATAGAACCAAGTGCCAACAAGCCCGCAAATACGGCCGTGAAAAGGCCAATCAATTCAATCATTAAAATACCTCACACACCCAAACAACTTTGCGCTTTTCCCCAAAAGCGCAAAGGGCCACCAAAGAACCCGTCCTATGAAACGGCAAAAGCATGGCTTTCGCTGCCTCAAATGTAGCACATCCAGATGATTCGACCTATGCGTGTGGCGATGAATTTGGCAGCGTGGTTAATCGCGCATTAGCCAAAATCTGGGGCATATTGCGAAAATGCTTTTCTTTTTTGCACAAGCCGCTTATACGCGCCCATCCACTGACAACAGTGGACAAAGGGCCTTGCTGGACGACATCCCGGCCTGCGCCGTAACCCTGCTGTATAGGAGACCCCGATGTCGATCACTGTCGAAGAAAAAGCCCGCCTGATCAAAGAATATGCAACCAAAGAAGGCGATACTGGTTCGCCCGAAGTACAAGTTGCAATCTTGTCATCGCGGATTGCCACGCTGACCGAGCATTTCAAAAGCCACAAAAAGGATAACCATTCCCGCCGTGGTCTGCTGATGATGGTTGCCCAGCGCCGCAAATTGCTGGATTACACCAAATCCAAGGACGAAGCCCGTTATCAGTCGCTGATCACCCGTTTGGGTCTGCGCCGCTGAACGCATTGCGGTTTTTGTAACAAACGCCTGCACCAA
>CAWUUC010000068.1:0-5144 GCA_963924905.1 uncultured Paracoccaceae bacterium | reverse complement strand
ATCTATCCCCGCCAGTGCTGCCGCCTCGGGGTTGCCCCCAATGGCAAAAACATAGCGACCAAAGCGGGTGCGCGTCATCAAAATTGTCATAAAGATTGCAACGGCTGCCATAATCATCACAGGGATAGCAAAACCGTGGCTGATAAACAGACTGTCGCTGGGCACTGTGATGTCTGGATTCGCCTTGAGATACGCCTCAACAATCCCCTTCGGCCAAGGATAGGAATCCACCACCAAAACAGCCCCAATCAGCGCACCACAGGCAAGGGCGGCCACGGTAACATCGCCCCACAGCGGGCGCAGACGAATATCATGTTTGCGCCGTGATGCACGGCCTGAGACAACGCTCCATAAAATAGCAGCACAGCCCAAAATGCCAACGATCCAACTGCCCGTCGCCCCAATCGACCCATAGGGTCCACCGCCCAGCAGCGCAAATGTTGAATCCACAGGCGCGATTGTCTTACCGTCGGACACCAAAAAGGCAGCCCCACGCCAAACCAACATACCGCCCAGCGTAACAATAAACGAAGGGATGCCGCGATAGGCGATCAGCCAGCCGTGAAATGCGCCCAAAACCGCGCCCAAGCTGACCCCAACCAAAACCGTTATCACCCAAATCGCAGGATGGCCCAAACCCAGCATATTCGGCAGCAACTCGACCTGAACAAGGCCCATGATCATCCCGATCACACCGATCATAGATCCAACAGATAGATCAATATTGCGGGTGATGATGACCAAAACCATGCCCGTGGCCATAATGCCGATGGACGCTGTCTGAACCGACAGGTTCCACAGATTTCGCGCCGTTAAAAAAATCCCTTGGCCGTTGATCAACCACCCGTAAAGGTGAAAGCTGACCCATATCAGGGCCAATGCACCCAACATGCCCAGCATGCGGCTGTCCAACTCGGTTCCTTGGGTAAAGCGCGTGAAAAGATTGCCGCGCTGCGTGCCGCCAGATGTTGCGGAGTGGGGGGGTGGTGTATCTGTCATATCCTCGTCCAACGCATCGCGCGAAAAAAGGGCAAAAGCGATCTGATCATGTCAGACCTGCCCGCCGGACTATGGGGAAGGCGCGCGAAATGCGGCCAAGGGGGAAATGATATGCCGACGGGTTTCCCCGTCGGCATATGTATCAGATGCGATTATTCGCAGCCAACAACGCCAGCCATTGCGCCTTCACAGGCTTCGGCTTTCGAAATATGGCCTGCGTCGATTGCAACATTCAGGTTGTCCTTGGTCAGTGGCGTTGGCGCCAACAGAATTGCGTTCATTTCAACGCCCTTCTCACCACCCGAGAACTTGCCAGCACCTGGGATCGCGTCAACGGTTGCACCAGCAGCCATTGCGGTTGCGATTTCGCCAGCAGCTTTACCCAGCTCGCGCGCGTCCTTCCAAACCGAAACGGTCTGAGTGCCGCGTGCAACACGGTTGATTGCAGCCTTGTCGCCGTCTTGGCCGCCCAATGGGATGGTCAAGCCTTGTGCCGCCAAAGCAGCAGCAGCGCCGCCCGCCATACCGTCGTTTTGCGACAGAACTGCGTCAACAGCGTTGTTATTCGCGGTCAAGATCTGTTCCATGTTCTTTTGTGCATTCTCTGGCTTCCAGCCGTCCGAGAAGGCTTCGCCAACGATGGTGATATCGCCTGCAGCCACTGCGTCACCGATCACCAACATCATGCCTTCCAGCAAGAAGCCAGCGTTTGGATCACCTGGGTCACCTTTGATGATCGCATAGTTGCCTTTTGGTGCAACGGCCGAAACCGACTCGGCGATGATGCGGCCAACGCCAACGTTGTCAAATGTCAAATAGAAGGTGCGTGCATCTTCGATCAGACGGTCATAGCCCACGACAGGAATCGCTTCGGCAGCAGCTTTTTCAATCGCTGGACCAATGGCGTCTTTGTCCCAAGCGTTGATGACCAATGCGTCAACGCCTTGTGCAATCAATGCGTCGATGTCTGACAATTGCTTTTCCGACGAGCCTTGGGCGTCAGCCGAAACATATTCATCACCAGCTGCTTCGATTGCTGCTTTCATAGCAGCTTCGTCAATCTTCCAGCGCTCTTCTTGGAACTGTGCCCAAGACACACCGATCTTTTTGCCTTCTGCAAGCGCAGCAGACGAGAACCCAGCTGCGGCAATAACCGCCAGCAGAACTACCTTACGCATGTTTATCCTCCCTATGGATTTGGCCAGCGAATATCGGCCACCCGACAGAATCGCCAGGACAGGGTGAAAGTGCCGCGAATAATTTCAGTTGTCAAAATAAAAATATCGTTTCATTCTAACAATGCTGAAAGTTTATGCCGATTTCTGCTGCAATGCAGCAATTTTCAGGCGATGACAGGCTAAGTGTAAGAAATATTCGAACGAATGTGCTGTTTTTTGTTCAAGGACCAAAGAAATGACGCCGTATCTGCCTATTGAAGAGGCAGCCGAGTCCCAAATGGGGGTCGGCCCGCTGATTCCGCCCCTGTCCGAACTGCTGCGGCCACTGCGGTTGCAGGTGTTTGAACGGGTGCGGGCATCGGGGTTGATTCCACGTGTTCAGGTCGCCAAGGATCTGGGGGTCAGTCCTGCGACGATCACCACGTTAACCTCTGAATTGATTGATGCGGGGCTGATCGAAGAGGTGGCATCGACACGTGAGGCGGATTCGGGCCGCGGACGTCCCGCGGTACAACTGGGCGTGCGCGCCAAGGCGCATTTGGTCGCGGGGATGAAAATTTCCGACCGCGAAACCACTGCTGTGATTGTGGATTTTGCAGGGAAACTATTGGCCGATGACCATATACCCAATTCGCCTGGCGCGATGTCCTTGGCTGATCTTTTGGAAAAGGTCCAAGTGCTGCTAGATCGCGTATGTGCCAAGGCAGGCATCACGCAGGCCGATTTGTCCAGTGTGGGCATCGGCATTCCTGGCTTTGTCGATATGCAAGAGGGGGTGGTGCTGTGGTCCTCCATTCTCATAGATCGCAATGTCCAATTGGCCAATACGGTCTCGGATCATCTGAAACTGCCAGTTGTTATTGATAATGACGCCAATCTGGTTGCTTTGGCAGAATTGTGGTTTGGCGCGGGGCGTGGGCTGTCAGACTTTGCCGTTGTGACGATTGAACATGGTGTTGGCATGGGTTTGGTTTTGAACCACCGCATCTATCGCGGCACCCGTCAATTGGGTATGGAATTAGGGCATACCAAGGTGCAGCTGGATGGCGCGCTGTGTCGCTGCGGGCAGCGCGGCTGTCTAGAGGCCTATGTTGCCGACTATGCCCTTGCGCGGGAGGCGACGACGGCGCTGAATTGGGGCCACAAAGAGGGGCAATCCATCGCCGTCCTTTTGGAAAGCCTTTATGATCACGCCAAGGCTGGCAATTCCACAGCGCGGTCTATTTTTCGCCGCGCAGGCCGCTATTTAGCGGTAGGATTGTCAAATGTGGTCAACCTATTTGACCCCGCGCTGATCATCCTGTCGGGCGAACGGATGCGTTATGATTATCTTTATTCCGCTGAAACTTTGGCCGAAATGGAAAGCCTTGTGATCGCCACGGGCCGTCCCAGGACACCGATTGAAACCCATGCTTGGGGTGATCTGTTGTGGGCGCATGGCGCAGCGGCGCTGGCGCTGTCAACCACGACAGAACAGTTGCTGGCCAATCTGGGCCGCGATATTGCAGCGCAATGATTGCATCAAACGATTAAATCCAACCGCCCAGATTTTCCGTAATAATCTGCGTCAGCGCTGCAATATGGGCAGGTTCATCATTCAGGCAAGGAATATAGGTAAATTCTTCGCCGCCCGCATGTTCAAAGGCCTCGCGGATTTCACCGTTAATTTCCTCAAGCGTCTCAATGCAATCAGCAGAAAAAGCTGGGGCCATGACTGCGATCCGCTTTTTGCCCTGTTTGGCCAATTCCGCAACATGTTCGACGGTATAGGGTTTTAGCCATTCCTCACGGCCAAAAACCGATTGAAAGGTGACATCAATGCTGCCTTTTTCCCAACCCAACGCCTCGCGCAAAAGCCGCGTGGTTTTGGCGCATTGGCAGTGATAGGGGTCGCCCTCCATCAAATAGCGCTTTGGCATGCCGTGATAGCTGGTCACCAAAACATCTGGCACATGATCTAACTGCGCGTAGGCCGTTTTAACCGATGCGGCCAGCGCCGAAATATAGGCGGGATGTTCGAAGTATTCAGCAACCGTGCGCACAGCGGGTTGGCGTTTTTCCAATGCCAATGCCGCAAAAAACGAATCATTTGCGGTGGCAGATGTGGCGCCTGCGTAATGCGGATACAGCGGAAAAAACAAAATCTTTTCACAGCCAGCAGCAACCATTTCCGCAACGCGCGATTTGGTCGAGGGGTTGCCATAGCGCATCGCAAAATCAACCATAACCTGATCGCCAAACTGCGCCTTGATCTGATCCGCAATGGCCGCAGTTTGCGCCTTGGTGATGGTCAACAAGGGGCTTTCGTTTTTCTCATGGTTCCAGATCAATTTGTAATTTGCACCTGATGCAAACGGCCGTTTGGTCAAAATCACCAATTGCAAAAGCGGCTGCCAAATCCAATCTGAAATATCGACAACACGTTTATCGGACAAAAATTCGTTCAAATACCGGCGCATGGACCAATAGTCATAGCCATCTGGGGTGCCAAGATTGGCCAACAAAATCCCAATCTTGGCCTTTTTGACCATTGGGTGGGATGCGGGCGCGTGGGCAAGACGGCCATTACCAGCCAAAACATCGGTCATAACATGCTCCTTTTCGCGCCACAGATAGAGTTCCTAGCGGCAAGGTCAACTGCCCTTTCGGTCGCGGTCTAAGATATCAGCGTTCAACACATCCGCCAGTCGCGCCGCCGCAGACCCGGGCCGCAGGGGTTTTTGTTGGCTGTCATGCGGTGCCCAGCCTGTCAGGCAAATCACCTCAAACGTGGCAGGGATCAGACCGTCCTCGCGGCCAAAGCCTGCGCGATATATTTCTTCCGCACGGTCAAAGATGGCGCGACGGGTGAAATGGCGCAGGCGGGCGGTCAGCGCATTGGTTTCCCCAAAGCCGCGCAGATCATGCATCAAGTGATAGATATCTTTGTAAAGCGCAGTCTTGGTATAGCTGTCGGCCACAGGCAGC
>CAWUUC010000067.1:0-5784 GCA_963924905.1 uncultured Paracoccaceae bacterium | reverse complement strand
ATGGGCGCGGGCAATATCGACGATGGGGGCAACCCCTTGGGTTTTCAGGTTCAAAACATCCCCTTGCTCGGCATCATGTTCCAACAGCAAATTGCGGAAAAATCCCAAAGGAATGCGGGTATTTGCTGCAGATCGCGCGATAAATGATTGAAAAATCCTATTTTTTGCGGCCATGTCAAAGACATCGTGGCGCAAAGTTTCAACCAATCCCACATCCCCCGCCACAGCGCGCATATCGAAAAAGATGGTTGAATTCAAAATTGCCTCTGGGTCTGGCGTTGTGATCCAGCGCGCGAAATGCTGGGTCCAATCGTCCAAAGATCGGCGCTGATTGGGATTGCTGGCCATGATTTTGCCCGGACAATAAACATATCCCGCAGCGTTCAGCCCATCGACCAACCGCGTGGCAAGCGCGCTGAAATAGGGGTCATGCTGTGCTGCATCATAGTCAGGGCCAAAGACAAATCCATTGTCTTGATCAGATCCCAATCCTTGTTCTGACCGTGCTAAGGATCCAAACGCCACCAGCGCATAGGGCAGGGGTGGGGGGCCGAGGTCTGCCTCGGCCAAAGATAAGATTTGAGCATGGGCCTGCTCGCCAATAGAGCTGACAAACCGACCGACATGATCCGCGTCGACCCCTGCATCAACCAAACCCGTGACCGCCCGTGGCAAAAGCATCGTCGCGCGCGCAACTGAGGCCGCATCCTTGGCCCCGCGCACCCGATTGGCAATTTGCAGCGTGTTCGATCCCATCCGCGCCAACAAATCTGATGCGCCAACCACGCCAATCACCACCCCGCCTTCGGTCACGGGCAAATGGTGGATATGCAGTTCTAACATGACCAAAAGCGCCGTCAAAATCGGCACTTCGCTGGATAAAGTGCGCGGATTAGGCGTCATAATCGTGCTGACTGGCGCATCTGTGGAGCGCCCCGCCCCCAAAACGCGGCGGCGTAAATCCTTATCGGTCACGATCCCCACCAAGTGACTGTCTTGATAGATCAACAAGGTTGAGACATCTTTTTGTGCCATGATCTGGGCGGCGGTGGCGATCGTGTCGTCTTGCTGTGCCTTGATCACAAAGGGGTTGGTGATCAAATCTTTAAGGGATGAAAACACGGCGGCCATTTGGGCATCGGGCGTCGAGGCCTTCAGTCGGTCCACCGAATCCCGCAATCTTTGACGCTCATTGATCCCAAAAAATTGGGCAAAGACCGCGTTTTGCGCACGCAATTGGGCGAAAACAGGCTTTGGAATACGGTAAAGCAGGCAATCTTCAAGCGCCATCACTTGGTTCTGGGTGGGGGTATTGCGGATCAGTGAGGGATAGCCAAAACATTCGCCTTCCCCAAGGCGCGCATTCAAATCCGTGCCGCCCAGTTTCAACTCAACCGCGCCAGAGCGCACCAAAGACAGCCAAATATTGTCTTGCCCCGCATCCACAATCATCGTGCCACGGCGGAAATATTGGATGGTCACGGCGCGCGCGACACGCGATAACTCTGCCTCGCTCAGACTGGAAAAAGGGTCAAATTGGGCAATAAAGCCCTGAATTTCCAAAAGTTCCATTTATATTCCCCCCAAACCCAAGTTTAGGACAGATGGGCGCAAAAAACCAGATTTCGTTTAGGCTTGGGGCGCGCAATAGACCCTGTAAAGCGTTTCTAAAACCGTGCGAACCTTGTCGCTGGCCAGTCGGTAATAGATCAATTGCCCCTCGCGGCGGGTATCGACCAGCCCCAAAAGGCGCATTTTGCCCAAATGCTGCGACAAGGCGGGGACAGACAAATTGACGATTTCTGCCAAATCCCCGACACATCGTTCGTTTTCCAACAGGCTGCACAGCACCACAAGTCGTTTGGGGTTGGCCATTGCATTCAGCAATTCTGCAACCGCCTCGGCTTGCGATTCCAACTGGTGATCGGGTTTATCAAGAATGTCATTTTTCATGCTTGACACTTAAGCATATTCGAAACTAATAAACAAGAGTCATGTTAGGGCCACCCAAAAACAGCACCAATATGCTGGTCCTTGGGCGACCTAACTCCCTTAGTTTTGGAGCACTGTTTCGAATGATTACGACTTTTACCCCTATCGCATCCCTGTTTGGTGGTGTTTTGATCGGCATTGCCGCTGTGATTTTGATGACCTTTAACGGGCGCATTGCGGGCATGACGGCGATTTTCAGCGGCATTTTCGCACCCCAAGACCGCGACAACAGATGGAAACTGGCCTTTTTGCTGGGTGCCATTGGTGCGCCGATGATCGCGCAAATGCTGGGCGCAGGTTTTCAATCCTTTTCGCCAAGCACAGGCGTGACGCTTGTCGTCGGTGGTCTGATTGTGGGGGTCGGTGTGACCTATGGGTCGGGCTGCACCTCGGGTCACGGGGTCTGCGGTATGGCGCGCCTTTCGCCACGTTCATTTGTGGCGACGATGGTTTTTATGCTGACCACCTTTGTCACAGTGGCAATCGTGCGTCACGGTTTTGGGGGTTAAATCCATGAAAAATTTGATTTCTGCCTTGAGTGCGGGCGCGATTTTTGGTCTGGGTATTGCCATATCTGGCATGGGTGATCCGTCTAAAGTTCTGAACTTTTTTGATGTGCTTGGCACTTGGGATCCCAGCCTTGCCTTTGTTATGGGCGGCGCGTTTATCACGACTGCAATTGGATATCGGGTGTTGTTTGGAAAACGCAAAACCCCGCTGTTTGATGCCAAATTCCATCTGCCCACCTCTAATGCGATTGATGTGAAATTGATCGCGGGGTCCACGGTCTTTGGCATCGGCTGGGGGATTTCGGGCTTTTGTCCCGGGGGCGCTATTCCAGCGCTTGGCTTTGCGCCTTGGCCGACGGCGTTGTTCTTGGCCTCTATGGGGGCGGGTATCATCCTTGCCCGCATGGTTCAAACCCGTACACAAACCAAACTTGCATAATGGAGCGACTGATGACACCTATCTTGCCCATACCGCATGACCTTGATCTGGCGGTAAAACCTGACGTGACTGCCTTTTTTGATGAACCCACAAACACGGTCACCTATGTGGTGCGCGACCCTGCCTCGGCCTCTTGTGCGGTCATCGATTCCGTAATGGACATTGATTACGCCGCAGGGCGGATCACCTATGACTCTGCCGATAAAGTGATCGCGTTTATCCAAGAAAATAACCTGTCGCTGGAATGGATCATCGAAACCCATGTCCACGCAGACCATTTGTCGGGCGCACCCTATATACAGGGGAAATTGGGCGGCAAAATTGGGATTGGTGAAAACATCACCATCGTCCAAGACACCTTTGGCAAGGTCTTTAATGAAGGGACCGAGTTTCAGCGCGATGGCAGCCAGTTTGATCACCTGTTCAAGGATGGTGACACCTATCAAATCGGCACAATGACCGTCTTTACGATGCATACCCCTGGCCACACCCCTGCGTGTATGACCCATGTTGTGGGCGATGCGGCCTTTGTGGGCGATACGTTGTTTATGCCTGATGGCGGATCAGCGCGGGCTGATTTTCCGGGGGGGGATGCACGCACGCTCTATCGGTCGATTAAGCGGGTCTTGTCGTTGCCCAACGATTTGCGCCTGTTTATGTGCCATGATTATGGTCCAAATGGCCGCGAAATTCGCTGGGAAACCACTGTGGGCGAACAGATTTCCCATAACATCCATGTGCATGACGGTATTTCCGAAGATCAATTTGTCGCCACCCGCGAGGCGCGCGATGCGACCCTTGCTATGCCGCGCCTGATCATACCGTCACTGCAAATCAATATGCGCGCAGGCGATCTGCCCCCCGCGGATGACAACGGCAAGCGGTTTCTAAAGGTGCCCGTCAACGGTCTTTGATGTCCAAGGAAAACGATATAATGCAAGCCAAACCCATCACCCCCCAATTGTCTGTCGCAGAACAGATTTCCCCAAATGATCTGGCCGAATTGGCAAAGGCTGGTTTTAAGTCGGTCATTTGCAATCGACCCGATGGCGAAGGGGCGGATCAGCCCAGCTTTGCCGAAATAGTGGCGGCGGCTGAACGGGTGGGGATTTCGGCGCATTATATGCCCATCGTTGCAGGAAAAGTTGGCGATGAAGATGCTGTGGCATTTGGCGCATTGCTGGACACATTACCCAATCCAACCTTGGCCTATTGTCGGACTGGCACGCGGTCAACCACGCTATGGTCCTTGTCACAAGCCGCGCGCGGGCGTCCCTTGCCGCAGATTTTGGCGGCGAGCAAAGCTGCGGGCTATGATATGGCAGGCGTTGTGCGCCGCATCGCCAATGGCGGGCGCACGCCCACAGAGACGGTGGATGCCAGCCATGATATCGTCATCATCGGCGGCGGTGCGGCAGGCGTTGCGGTCGCGGCCAGCCTTATGGCGCGCAAGGGTGATCTGGACATCGCGATCATTGATCCTGCCGATATCCACTATTATCAACCAGGGTGGACGATGGTTGGGGCAGGGATATTTGAGGCTGCCAGCACCGCTAAAACACTGGCCTCTTTGATCCCAGCAGGCGTGCGCTGGATCAAGGCAGCTGTTGCTGCGTTCGAGCCGGATAAGATGTGCGTTATCTTGGATGGCTGTCGTGTGGTCAAATACAAATCCTTGATAGTCGCACCCGGTTTGAAGTTGAATTGGGATGGGATCGAAGGGCTGTCAGACACGCTGGGCCGTCATGGGGTGACGTCTAATTATCGTTATGATCTGGCACCTTACACATGGCAATTGGTCAATAGGTTCAAGGGTGGTCGTGCGCTGTTTACCCAACCCCCCATGCCGATCAAATGTGCAGGTGCGCCGCAAAAGGCGATGTATCTGTCGGCTGATCACTGGTTGCGTCAAGGGCATCTTAAAGACATCCAGATTGATTTTCACAATGCGGGTGCGGTGCTGTTTGGCGTCAAAGACTATGTGCCTGCGCTGATGTCTTATATTGAAAAATATAACGTCAATCTGAACTTTAACCAACGACTGACGCGCATTGACGGCACAGCGAAAAAGGCGTGGTTTGCGAAAACGGGCGCAGATGGTGTGGTGGAAACGATCGAAGCTGATTTTGACTTGATCCATGTTGTGCCACCGCAAATCGCCCCCGATTTTGTGCGCGTCTCGCCCTTGGCGGATGCGGCGGGTTGGGTCGATGTTGATCAAGCAAGCTTGCGCCATAAAACCTTGCCCAATGTCTATTCTTTGGGCGATGTCAGCAATGCCCCCAATGCCAAAACGGCGGCAGCTGCTCGGATGCAGGCCCCTGTTGTAGCCCATAATCTGCTCAAAGACATGGGCGTGATTGGGGGCGCGGATGTGGCCTATAACGGCTATGGATCCTGCCCCTTGACCGTCGAGCGCGGCAAGATCGTCTTGGCTGAGTTTGGCTATGGTGGCGCGCTTTTGCCCAGTTTCCCCAAATGGATCATTGACGGCACGAAACCCAGCTATCTGGCATGGCTGCTGAAAGAACGAATTCTGCCCCCCATCTATTGGAAGGCAATGCTGCGCGGGCGCGAGTGGATGGCCACGCCCAAATCCCTGTCCTAAAACACCAAAGGCAATCTTGTGAAAAATCTAAAATCCACCTTCCCCATTTTGCAATGGGCGCCCAGTTATTCCAAAACGGATGCGCAAAGCGATTTGGTCGCGGCCGTTATTGTGACTGTCATGCTGGTTCCGCAAAGTTTGGCCTATGCCATGCTGGCGGGGCTGCCGCCGCAAGTGGGGCTTTATGCCTCTATTTTGCCCCTGATTGCCTATGCGATCTTTGGCACCAGCCGCGC
>CAWUUC010000066.1:0-3510 GCA_963924905.1 uncultured Paracoccaceae bacterium | reverse complement strand
ATTCAGTTTGAGTTTATTGAATAGGCGACCGCCGCTGACTGCAACATCTCGTGAAGAATGGTGATATATGTTCAGCATTCTTCTAAAGCTTGTCGCCGAAAACCCCCAAAAACACACTTTTATGTACACTCGGAGCCGATTTAAGCGTCTGAAATTAAATACTAATATATGGCAATCTTATTGAAGGTCGGCGCGTTAATGGTTCAAGCCCGCTGCTCGTCATCATTTTCACATAAAATCAAACGCTTATGCACAGCGCTGTTTTGACGCCCTTTATTGCCAAGTCATCGCACAGGTCCGCCAGCGTCCCGCAGTCCGTTCTGAATTGCCCGATGTTTACGATACAAGGTTTGGCCTTTTGACCAGCCCATCAAAAATCCCCATGCATCCTATGCAAGGCTTGATCAAATGTATGATTGCTTTAAAAAGGGGGCATTCGTAAGCTTGCCTTTATTCAATAGACATACCCTTCTGCCTTATCACGATCACGATTTATATGGCCGTTTTGTGCCGCTAGGACTTTTTTTGAACAGATACATTGTAAATATATTGGGCACTCGTGGTCTGCCTGCAGCCCATGGCGGGTTTGAGACATTCGCGCAGCATCTTAGTTTGGATTTGATGGCACGGGGATGGGCCGTCCATATTTATTGCCAAAATAACCGTGAAGACAGCGCGTTCGATGGCGATGGCTCGCAAGACGAATGGATGGGCGTTAAGCGAACGCATTTTTCCAGTCGCTTTTCTGGTCCTTTGGGGACCATGGATTTTGATCTGAAATGTGTGCGCCATGTCTTGACGCAGTCGGGTGTTGATTTGGTTCTGGGTTATAACACAGCCGCGTTTTCACTGCTGCAAAAGCTGAAAAGACGTCGCGTGATTATGAATATGGACGGCATTGAATGGAAACGGTCCAAATGGGGAATTGGCGCCAAGTCATGGTTTTTCATCAATGAACTCATAGGTGCAAATATTTCAGATGTTCCGGTGGCTGATCATCCAGAGATTGCGCGCCACATTGCTAAACGCAGTTTGCGAAAGGTGGTTATGATCCCCTACGGCAGCGCGATGATCCGCGATGGCGACGCTGTGCCAGTGGCTGATTTTGGCCTGACCAAAGACCGTTACTTTGTTTCAATCGCAAGGATAGAGCCTGAAAACTCTATCCTTGAATTGGTGCGCAGCGCTGCCGCCCTGCCAGAACCTTTTTGCGCGGTGTTTTTGGGCAAATTGGATCCACAAAACGCCTATCATCAGGCTGTGCGTGCCGCCGCATCGGATCGCGTTTTGTTTTTAGGCGCCATTTATGACCAAAAGATTGTGCAAAGTTTGCGATTCTTTGCGCGGGCCTATTTGCATGGGCATCAGGTTGGGGGCACAAAACCCTCTTTGGTCGAGGCAATGGGCGCAGGAAATGCCGTGTTGGCCCATGACAACCCATTCAATCGTTGGACGGCGGGTCGTGATCAATTCTATTTCTCCCATGAGGCCGAAATCCGCGCCGCGATGATCAAAATCTGTGCCGACTCACAAGCCCTAGAGACCGCCCGCACCGCCTCCCGTGCGCGCCACGAGACGATGTTTCAGTTGGGCAGAATTCATGACGAATATGAGCGCGTTTTGCGATCTCAGATTGAGGGGGGGGTAGGATGGTAAAGCAGATGCAAGATTCATCAAGCGATACCCGTAAAAGCTTGCTATGCGTTCAACAGGGCTTTGAGAAGTACGGATCGGACAGATGCTTTGCATCGTCTGTTGCGGCGTTAAAAAAGACAAATGATTATAACGTCTCAGTTTTGATCCCGGCATATGGCCCGATAATGACTTTGCTGGGTCAGATCAGTAAACACGATGTTCAGACCCGCCACCTTTGGATATTGCGAAGGCCCACCTTTCTTCGGTCCATTACTGTAGATTTGTTCAAAAGTATTGCCGCTGTTTGGCGTGCCGGAACCGATTTGAAGCGATATGATTTTGTTTACGTGAATACGATCGTGGTTTTCGATTTTTTGATCGCGATGGTCTTTGTTCGGGGCAAGGCAATTGTGCACGTCCACGAAATACCGACAGGGTTTGTTCTGTTTTGTTTTCGTGCGATTCTAATGGCCGCGCGTGCCGATGTAATTTTTAATTCTAATGCGACTAAGGCTGCTTTTGCCTTGCCCGATAGTCAGCGGCAATCAGTTGTTTACAATGGATTTGATCCACCAGAGCCCACCAATCGACGGGTAACTGCAGACAATATCCCGCTAAAAATTCTGTGTATTGGGCGATTAAATGAGTGGAAAGGCCAAGATATCCTTGTTCAAGCGATTTCTTCGCTGCCGAAATCGATGCGTCGCCTCATCCAAGTGCGTATAGTTGGCGGCGTATTTCCGGGAAAAGAAGGGTATCGTGACCGAATTATGTCGTTGATTGGATCACACGGCCTAGCAGACTGCATCGAACTTATTGACTTTGTTGACGATCCTGCAGAGCACTACCGATGGGCTGATATTGTGGTCGTTCCCTCAACTTTACCTGAACCGTTTGGCCGCGTTGCAATCGAAGGCATGGCATACGGCTGTGCAATCATTGCGTCGAATCTGGGCGGACTATCAGAAATTATCATTCATGGTGAAACTGGGATATTGATTCAAGCACAAGATCCAATTGCCCTGAGAGACGCCCTTTCAAAGATGATTGAGGGCACGGATAGTGTTTTAACGCTGGGTATGTCTGCAAGGGCACGCTTCAACGCATTCTTCACACAAGATGCAATTGACACAAACTTTATAACTACAATGCGAACCTATATGGCGGCCACTTAGTATGGAGCGCAATATGCCCACACCTACCCATGAGGCCGCACGGTCTTTACTTGTTATCGCGGATGAGGTGTTGGTGCCTGCCAATCACGGTGGGCGGGTGGATCGTTGGAATCGTTGGCGTTGGCTTAAGTCCTTGGGCTGGACATTGCGATTGGTTTGTTGGCAGCAGCGCCGTGACGCACCGCGCCTGCCTGCCGATATTGACCTAGAGGGCCAAGTATTTGACGAGGTGATCTGCTTGACCACGGATCGCGGTATTTCGGGTCTTTGGAAACGCGCGAGGCATCTTGGTGCCGTGCCTTTTCACGCGGCGGCCCGTCAGGTTGATAGCCCTGAAATGCAGCGCATTTTTGCGATGATGGATCGCGCGCGTCCCGATGCCTTAATTTTGGATGGCCTCTATGGTGGCCTACTTGCGCGAGCATTGTCACAGCGCTTTGCTCTACCTTTAATTTATCGCGCCCATAATGTCGAACATCGCTACATCGCTGGTCAAGCCCGTCATGCGGCCAGTTTTTCGGACAAACTTGCGATATCAATGGCAACGCTTGGCTTGCGCCAGTTTGAAAGGGATATCCGCGCAAAAGCGGATTGGAGCTTGGATATCTCTGTCGATGATATGCGATATTGGCATGATCAGGGATTGGTTTCTTGTTCTTGGGCACCGCCTTTATTTGCGCCCGCAACAGCCCCCAATACA
>CAWUUC010000065.1:0-4139 GCA_963924905.1 uncultured Paracoccaceae bacterium | reverse complement strand
ATTGATTTTGGATGAGCCTAATTCAAACCTTGATAATGACGGAACGGTTGCCCTGAACAGCGCCATCAGAGCCACAAAAGAGGCAGGGGGGGCGGTGCTGATTATGGCGCATCGACCCGCCGCAATTCAGGAATGCGATTTACTGTTGGTGCTTGAGGATGGAATGCGCCGTGCCTTTGGCCCAAGGGACCAAGTCCTGCGCGAGATGGTCAAAAATCACACAGATATTGTGCGGACGACCGGTCAGGGGGCTGCAACATGAGTGGCAAGGACATATTCTCGCCACGCGCCGCAGTTTGGACGGGCGCGATCACGCTGGCGCTTTTGGTGTTTGGATTTGGCGGCTGGTCGATGCTGACCCATATTTCGGGGGCGATCATTGCTCAGGGTCAGCTTGAGGTGGAAAACAACCGTCAGATTGTACAACATCCAGACGGCGGCGTGGTTGCTGAAATTTCTGTCCAAGAGGCGCAGTTGGTCCAAGCGGGTGACTTATTGATCCGCCTTGATGGTAGCCTGCTGAAATCCGAACTTGCCATTGTCGAGGGCCAACTTTTTGAGGCCATGGCGCGGCGCGCCCGACTAGAGGCTGAACGTGACAACAAAGACTCGCCAAATTTTCAGGGTGAAATTATTGCAATCGCGCAGACAAACCCCGATATCGCCGAATTGATCGAAGGTCAGCGTAGCCTGTTCTTTTCGCGCCGCGATACGATCCAGCGGCAAACCGAACAATTGGAAAAACGAGGTGCACAAATCATTGCACAAATAGAGGGGATTGTGGCCCAAACCACCGCGCTTGATCAACAACTGATCCTGATCGATCAGGAATTAGAGGCGCAAAAAACCCTTTTGGCCAAAGGGCTTGCCCAAAGTAGCCGTGTGTCAGAATTAGAGCGCGCCGCCGCAGGACTGCAAGGCAATCGAGGCGAGTTGATTGCCAGCCGTGCCCAATCCGAAGGGCGCGCGACAGAGGTTGAAATCGAAATATTGCGTATTGCTGCCCAACGGCGCGAAGATGCAAGTTTGGAATTGCGGAACATTGGGCAAAGCGAATTGGAATTGGCCGAACGGCGGCGATCGTTGAGCGAACGCATTGCGCGGCTCGAAATTCGCGCACCCGTGTCGGGGCAAGTGTTAAACCTGCAGGTGACCAGCCCTCGGTCCGTTTTGCGCCCCGCTGATCCTGTCTTATTCATCATTCCGCAAGATCGCCCCTTGGTGATTGCAGCGCAAATTCAGCCGATCCATATAGACGAGGTGCATATCGGCCAAAGAACGCGATTGGTCTTTTCAGGCTTCTCTGCACGCTCCACGCCCGAAATTTATGGCCATGTCGTGACGCTATCGGCCGATGCGATGATTGATCAGAACAGCAGACAGTCGTTTTACCGCGCACAAATTGTGCTGGATGAAGGTGAAATCGACAAACTCGCGCATGAAACCCTCTTGCCAGGGATGCCCGTGCAAGCCTTTATAGAGACGGGCGCGCGCACGCCTATGGCCTATCTGCTCAAGCCATTCACAGATTACTTTCGCACAGCGTTTCGCGAAACCTAAAGGAAATATGATGTCAGATATCGAAGCCCGTCTTGCCGAATTGGGTGTCACCTTACCAGATGCGCCGGCCCCCGCTGCCAATTATGTGCCATTTGTGAAGGTGGGAAATCTTGTCCATATTTCAGGTCAAATCAGCCAGAATGCGGATGGTCTGATAAAGGGTCGTTTGGGCGAAGATATGGATGTGGCAGCGGGCGCTGCGGCCGCAAAGTCCTGTGCGATTTCGTTGCTGGCGCAGTTAAAAAAAGCCTGTGACGGTGACATGGGGCGCGTTGTTCGTGCGATTAAGTTGGTGGGCTTTGTTAATTCCACTGCGGATTTTGTCGACCAACCCAAGGTGATTAACGGAGCATCCGACTTTTTGGTAGCGGCACTTGGGGATGCGGGACGGCATGCGCGCTCTGCCGTATCGGCTGCCAGTTTGCCCTTGGGCGTTGCGGTTGAAATTGAAGGTATGTTTGAGGTCAAGTGATGCGCCTGCCCGCTGCCTTTTTGGCCAGACCCTTCGCCCATCGCGGATATCATAATCGCCTTATGGGCCTGATTGAAAATTCACCCACGGCGATCAGCGCTGCGATCGCGGCGGGCTACGGGATTGAAATCGATGTGCAACTTTCAAAAGACGGCGTTGCAATGGTCTTTCATGACGAGGCCTTGGATCGTTTGACCAATCAATCGGGGCTGATCTGCGATCTGCCCGCAAACGAATTGCAAAAAATCCGTCTTAAAGACAGCAGTGATCTGATCCCGACGTTGGACGAAATCTTGAAAATTGTGGCGGGACAAACCCCCCTTTTGATAGAGATAAAAGATCAAACGGGTGCTATGTCGGTCAGCGATGGCAAGCTAGAATCTGCGACGGCGGATGCGCTGCGCGCTTATCATGGCCCCGTCGCTGTGATGTCGTTTAACCCAAATTCAATGGCACATATGGCGCATTTAGCCCCCGATCTGGCGCGGGGCTTGACGACCTCGGCCTATGATTATGATGATTGGGCCCCATTATCGCACGACATTTGCGATCACTTGCGCGCGATCCCAGATTATGGCCGCACGGGTTCGTGTTTTATCAGCCATGAGGCAAGCGATTTAAACCGCCCGCGCGTGGCGCAATTGCGCGCGCAGGGCGCACATATCCAATGCTGGACCATAAAATCGCAAGCGGCGGAGCAAAATGCCCGCCGCCTTGCTGATAACATCACCTTTGAGCAATACGCCGCAAAGATTTAGATTTTAAGTGCCTCTGCGCCCGAAATGAATGGCAAGCCCAGCGCTTTCCCAACGGCCGCGTAGGTGAGTTTGCCCGCGTGGACATTCAAACCGGCCAACAGGTGGTGATCATCCGCGCAGGCTTGTTTCCACCCTTTGTTGGCCAGAGCCAACATGAACGGCATGGTCGCATTTCCCAAGGCCAAGGTTGAGGTGCGCGCAACAGCGCCTGGCATATTGGCCACGCAATAATGCATGATACCGTCCACTTCATAGATCGGGTCTTGATGCGTGGTGGCATGGCTGGTTTCAAAACAGCCGCCTTGGTCAATCGCCACATCTACCAGCGCAGCACCCGGTTTTAATTCTGACAATTGCGCGCGACTGATCAGTTTGGGTGCCGCAGCCCCAGGGATCAGCACTGCGCCAATGATCATATCAGCCGCCCGCGCCAAATCTATCGTCGTGGCCGCATCTGCATAAGCGCATTTAAACTGGCCGCCAAAGACGTCATCCAAATAGCGTAGACGGTTCACAGAACGATCCAGCACTGTCACATCTGCCCCCATTCCGGCAGCGATCTTGGCCGCATGGGTGCCAACAACGCCGCCACCAATCACCAATACTTTGGCGGGTAAAACGCCTGGGACACCGCCCATCAACACGCCGCGTCCGCCATTGGCTTTTTGCAAGGTCCAAGCGCCGACTTGGGGTGCCAAACGCCCCGCCACTTCGGACATCGGCGCAAGCAGGGGCAAGCCGCCGCGCTCATCCGTGACCGTTTCATAGGCGATACAGGTTGCCCCCGATGCCAACAGATCTGCCGTTTGCTCTGGATCGGGCGCAAGGTGCAAATAGGTGAACAAAATCTGTCCCGCCCGCAAACGTTTGCGTTCAATCGCTTGGGGTTCTTTGACCTTGATGATCATATCGGCGCTGGCAAAGACCTCTTCCGCGGTGGCGATAATTTTCGCCCCTGCAGCCGTATAGTCGTCGTCGCTAAACCCCGCGCCCAGTCCTGCAAGTGTTTCAATCAGCACCACATGGCCCGCATTCACCGCTTCGCGCGCGGCGTTCGGGGTCATGCCAACGCGAAACTCTTGGGGTTTGATTTCTTTGGGACAACCGATTTTCATAGCTTTCTCCATGCTGACTGCGTTTTGCAGGTGATGGTGAAAGGATCGCCCAAGTCTGACGCAATTGCTTTGATATTCTTGTGGCAATTTTGGGTATTTGTGGTAGAAAATTCGAAGAATTTTCTTTATTTGCGAAAAAATGACCATGAATGATATTCTGGACGAAACAGATCGTCGTATTTTGCGGGTTTTGCAAAAGGATGGGCGTATCACCAATGCGGATCTGTCGGAACG
>CAWUUC010000064.1:0-3264 GCA_963924905.1 uncultured Paracoccaceae bacterium | reverse complement strand
TTGCGCGGCCGCCACGCCTTGGCTTGGGCAGGTGGCGGTCTGGTCTTCGGTGAGCGATGACACCTACGCGCTCAATACCGTGGTGACGCAATCGGCGACCATTGGAACACTTGAAACCCCCCTTAGGGCGGCGGCGGCAGGTCTTTGGGACCGCGGACCTGCTTTGCGTGTGAGACTGGCGACAGGTAGCCTATCTTCTGCCACGATGCTGCAAGTCTTGGCTGGGGCCAATACGGCGGCCATTGGGGATGGCAGTTCTGACACTTGGGAAATCATCCAATTCACCGATGCCGTTTTGGTGGCCCCGGATGTCTATGAACTGCGTCAAAGATTGCGTGGTCAAGCAGGCAGCGATGGGATCATGCCAGCTTTGGGTTGGCCGATCGGGTCAGATTTCATCATAATCAATGACGCATTGCGCCAGATCAATCTCCCCTTGTCGGCGCGGGGTCTGCTGCGAAATTACCGCATTGGACGCGCAAGTTCTGGGGTGAATGGCGATGAAATTTCGCTTCAGACGCACAGTTTTGCGGGGATTGGTCTGCGGCCTTACCGCGTGGCGCATCTGCAGGCCAAAAAAATGGGCGCTGATCTTCATCTGTCTTGGATCAGGCGCACGCGCATTGATGGTGACAACTGGGACGGGGTCGAGGTGCCAGTGTCAGAGACAACAGAAACCTATACGGTGCGGATGTCAAAAGCAGGCAATCTTTTGCGTGAGGTGATCACCACCAGCCCAGAATTAACTTATACCGCCGCACTGCAACAAGCTGATGGCACGGGGGTCACCATTGCCGTGGCCCAACGATCTGACGGATTTGGCAATGGGCCGTTTCAATCTTTGGATTTGTAAATCATGCGCCGTGTTTTAATTGGGGATTTGGTGGCGGCGGCGGCAGTTTTGGCGGCGCTGCCCGACGGCGAACGCGCGGATATGGCCCAAAAAATCCTTACCGAGGCAGACGCCGCCCACCGCTATTTCAAACGGTTTCACCGCCCCCATCCACGGTGGGGGGACGGATCCTTGATCACCCGCGCCCTTGGCGCGCCCCAGCGCGTCGCGCCCGATTTGTCGCGTTCCGATTTCTTGATCGTGCTGGCGCAAATGACCCGCGCCTTGGCACATCGCAAACCCCACGCGCATCGGCGCTTTGACTTGCCCAAAGACCGTCCCATATGCTAATCTAGGGTGGAAAAGGGGACAGATCATGTTTGAAACCAAAGCAAAACTGGCCAGCGTAGATCCCGTTTGGGCGCGTGTGCGTCAAGAGGCCTATGATATGGTTCAGGCAGAGCCCCTTTTGGGGGGGCTTGTTCATTCCAGTCTGTTGCACCACGCCAGTCTGGAACGCGCTTTGGCATACCGCTTTTCGATGAAGCTTGCGTCGGGCGAAATGTCCGAACAAATCTTGCGTGAAATCGCGGATCAAGCCTATGACACTTCGCCAGATTTAGGACAGGCCGCGCGCGCCGATTTGACGGCCGTTTTTGACCGCGACCCAGCTTGTCTGCGTTTCATTCAACCAATGCTGTTCTTTAAGGGCTATCAGGCCGTTCAAGCCTATCGGATCGGACATTGGCTGTGGAACTTGGGCCGTAAGGATTTGGCCTATTTCATTCAAATGCGCGTGTCTGAGGTTTTTGGCGTCGACATCCATCCTGCTGCAAAAATGGGCCGCGGGATCATGATCGACCATGCCCATTCTATTGTCGTGGGCGAAACAGCCGTGATTGGCGATAATGTCTCGATGCTGCATTCGGTGACATTGGGCGGCACGGGCAAAGAAGACGGTGACCGCCATCCCAAGATCGGGGATGGGGTGATGATCGGGGCAGGGGCCGCGATTTTGGGAAATATTAAAATTGGACATTGCAGCCGTGTTGCGGCGGGATCTGTGGTGTTGCAAGATGTGCCCGCGTGTAAAACGGTGGCGGGCGTCCCTGCAAAAATTGTCGGCGAGGCAGGATGCTCGCAACCGTCTGTGATGATGGACCAATTGGTCCACGGGGTTATATAACAGATCTTGATCGTGTTTTTTGCAAAAATATCCTCAAGGGGCACACGCGCCCCCTAGATTATTTTGTTCCAAATGATCTCACCCCCTTAGCATATTTGAAAAGAAGGGACAGCGGGATCCCTTCTTTTACAAATTTTCTTGGGCAAAAGCCCCTCTTGGCGCGCCAACCAGTTTAGGCCAACATCGCCATTGGGTTTTCCAGATTGTTGACAATTGCCGCCAACAAAGTTGCGCCCAAAGCGCCGTCGATGACACGGTGATCGACCGAAAGCGTCATCGACATCACCGTGGCCACCCCAAGACTGCCATCCGCCATCACAACGGGTTGCTTGAGGCCAGCCCCAACGGCCAAAATCGCGCCATGAGGCGGGTTGATCACAGCGTCAAAGTTTTCGACCCCCATCATCCCAAGATTGGAGATGGCAAAACTGCCCCCTTGGTATTCGTGCGGAGCCAGCTTTTTGGATTTCGCGCGCGCCGCAAGATCCTTCATTTCCAATGACAAGGCGGACAAGGATTTGCTATCAGCGTCTTTTAGAACGGGGGTGAAGAGCCCGCCGTCAATCGCCACAGCCACCGCCACATCGGATGGTTTGAGCCGCAAAATCCGATCGCCCGCCCAAACCGCATTGGCATCTGCCACCGTTTGCAGCGCCATAGCAGATGCTTTGATGATAAAGTCATTGACCGACAGCTTGACACCACGGCTTTCTAAGCCTTTGTTTAATTGTTCACGAAAGGCCATCAGCGCATCCAAGCGCACAGAACGGCGCAAATAGAAATGCGGGATGGTTTGTTTGGCTTCGGTCAAGCGGGCAGCGATGGTGCGGCGCATGCCGTCCAATGGCACCTCGGTATAGCTGCGGTCTGCGTAGATTTTCATCACGTTTTCGGCTGACAAACCAGTTGGCAGTGTCGTTGCCGCAGGTTTTGCGGCGACAGATGGGCTGGGTGCGGGGGCGGCTTTTTGCCGTTTCGACATCTGCACGTATGATGCGACCATGCGGCCCCGATCCCTGCACCGATGTTAAATCAAGACCCTTTTCATGCGCAATCCGCCGCGCCAAAGGCGAGGCGAAAACCCGTGTCCCCGTCTGTGTTTGAATTTTCGCGACAGCTGCATTGGCAATTGGTGCAGCGACCACAGTCGCCACTTTTTGTGCCGGTTGCGCCGCAGGTGTTGCGCCCAAGTCTTCGCCCTCTTCGACCAAGACGGCGATGGGGGCATTGACCTTTACGCCGGATG
>CAWUUC010000063.1:0-4720 GCA_963924905.1 uncultured Paracoccaceae bacterium | reverse complement strand
GGCGCAATATCCTTGCGGAAACTGATGGCCTTTTTGCGCCTGAAATGCTGTGGGCGATTGGTGGATTGCAGGCGACGATGGCGGAATCGATGCTGGTTTTTGCGCCCCATGCCAATTCATGGCGGCGGTTTGAAGTGGGGTCTTATGCCCCGATTGCGCCCACATGGGGAGTTAATAACCGCGCCGTCGCCTTGCGCGTGCCTGCAGGCGACATCAAGGCGCGAAGGATTGAACATCGTCCCTCGGGTGTGGATGCAAATCCATATTTGGTGGCCGCAACCGTTTTAGCTGGGATCCGTCAAGGGCTGACCCACAAATCAAACGCCACGGAGCCTGTGGACCGCTATGGGGATCCTGACCCCAAGATGCCGAGCGATTGGCGGTCAGCGATTGTTGCAGCAGAAAAATCGGCTTTTTTGCGATCGGCGCTGGGGACTGATTTGCACCGCGCATTTCTGGCGATCAAATGGGCGGAATATGGGCGGGTGGCGCGCCATGTCTCGGCCTTGGATTTCGAACTATACCTGCACCGCGTTTGAACTATAGCGGCAGGTATCTGCACAGACGGTCACCCCTGCCGAAATTGCCTGTGCTATGATGGCAGGCACCCGTGCATCGCCGCCCAAATGTGGTAGAATCCGGCCCGCAAATCCCGACAAGGCTGCGGGAATATCGATGGCCACATGACTGCCACGTGCAGCAAAAAACGGCAAGCAAACCGATTTCGGGCCAAAGCCTGTTATCTTTGCCAATTGGGGGTCTTGATCAATAAAGGCGGCTTCGCACCGCGCGGCCCCCGCTTGCATCAACCGACGCGCCAAATGATAGGCGACATCTGATGGAGCGCTGCTTTTGAAGCTGCCATGGGCTGCGATAAGCACCTCTGCCCCAGTCAGATCACCCACCGCTTCTGTGATAATCGTTGCGGCCAATTCATGCACCTTTGGGTCACATCCAAAGGGTTCCAGCACCGTCCCCACCCCACCTGCTGCTGTGAGTTTTTGCGCCAAGGCCACGCGGGTAAACCATCCCCCCGCCATAAACATTGGAAAAACCAACCCGCGATGCGCAGGCAAGCCCGTGGCTAACGTGGCAGATGTGATCTGATAACCTGGCAAAATTTGCGCAACCTGTGTCGCCAAATCTGCCAATTCCGCCGCCGCCAAGGCAGGATCAGAGGGCTGGCCATGCGCCACAATCAAGACTGATGTTTTATCCATATCTTTAGATTAGGCCAATTTCGGCCTGGTTCAAGTCCATGCGCGTGGGATGTCGCCACTAGGATCAATCCTGTCGCGCTTTGCAAGACGAGATGGCCCTCGGCTGTTAGGCTGATCCAAATCGGAGGGCGTCATGAAAATCACAAAACTGGAAACTTTCACCAATGAGTTCGTGGGTTTCGTGCGCGCCACATCCGAGACTGGGGCCATTGGGTGGGGGCAGGTCTCGACCTATAATGCGGATATCACGGCGCAGGTGTTTCACCGCCAAATAGCGCCCCATGCTTTGGGAACCGATGCCCTTGATTTTGCCGACACGCTGCAGCGCGTTTATGAACGCGAGCACAAATACCCAGGGTCATATCTGCGCCGCGCAATGACGGGGCTGGACACTGCGCTGTGGGATTTACGGGGCCGGCTTGAGGAAAAACCTGTCGCGGTTTTGCTGGGAGGCACCGCAGGGAAATTGCGCGCCTATGCCAGTTCGATGAGGCGTGACATCACCCCCGAAGATGAGGCGGCGCGGTTTGTAAAGCTGCGCGATGACTATGGTTTTGACGCGTTCAAATGGCGTGTCGGTGCAGAAGTTGGCCGCGATCAGGACGAATGGGACGGCCGCACCGAATCCGTGATCCCTGTGGTCGCCCGTGCCTTGGGGGATGGTATTGCCAAATTGGTCGATGGGAATTCTTGTTACAGCCCAAAGCGTGCGATCGAAGTTGGCCGATTGCTGGAAGACAATGGCATTACGCATTTTGAAGAACCCTGTCCCTATTGGGAATATGCCCAAACCCGCGAAGTGCGTGAAACCTTATCGATTGATGTAGCGGGGGGCGAGCAAGACAATGAATATCCAACCTTTGCGCGTATGATTGAAATGCGGGCTGTCGATATCGTTCAGCCCGATGTAATGTATCTAGGAGGGATGCATCGCACGCTGCACGTGTGCAAAATGGCGCAGGATGCTGGCTTGCCCGTCACACCTCACGCTGCCAATTTATCCTTGGTGACGATCTGCACCATGCATTTGCTGCGCGCCATTCCAAATGCTGGGAAATATTTAGAATTTTCGATTGAGGGATTGGATTATTATCCGTGGCAAGAGGGATTGTTTGTGAATGATCCATTCAAAATTACTGATGGCTGCGCCACAGTCACAGATTTACCAGGCTGGGGTGTAGAGATTAATCCCGCGTGGTTGGACAAATCCACCTATCAAGTGAGCAGTCTTTAAGTCAGAGGTGGGCGTTTCGCCCCCCGCCGCGCAAAAATCCCAGTGCCCCCGCACTACGGCGAACAGGCGGGGGGCCAGCCCCCCGCACCCCCCGGGATATTTCAACAACGAGGAAGGCCATTCTGCCTATGCCGCGCATCGCTTAGTCTGGCCAAATGCGGTCGATGAGCGAAAGCCAATTGTCGGCGCAAAGCTTTTTCATCAAGGCGGAATCATAACCATTGGCCATCATGGCGTCTTGCAAAGCGGGTAAGCCGGTTACATCGCCCAAAGGGATGGGCAAGGTCGCACCGTCAAAATCTGAACCGAACCCAAGGTGATCTTCGCCCAAATGGGTGATCAGATGATCAAGGTGGCGCAGCACCGCCGAGAAATCCATATTCGGGTCTTGCTTGCCGTCGGGGCGCAAAAAGGATGTTGCGAAGTTCAATCCAACCATGCCGCCTGTTTCGCGGATCATCGCCAATTGCGCGTCGGTCAGATTGCGCGATGAAGGTGTGATGGCGTGGGCGTTGGAATGGGTGGCCACCAAAGGCGCATTGGTGATTGCGGCCACATCTTGAAATCCAGCAGCATTAAGATGGCTAAGATCAATCATAATATGAAGATCGTTACAGGTCTGGATGAGGCGTTTTCCAGCGGCTGTCAGACCGGGGCCAGTGTCGGGGCTAGAGGGAAAGGCAAAGGGCACCCCATGACCAAAGATCGTTGGCCGCGACCAGACGGGCCCTAGCGAGCGCAGGCCCATCGCGTGAAAGAGATAAAGATTGTCGAGATCTTCATCAATCGCCTCGGCGCCTTCCATATGCAAAATACCCGCAATTTGTCCCAGATAACGGGCGCTGGCGAGGTCCGACTTGGTGCGACAAATTTTGAACTGGCCTTCTGACGCACGCTCCATCCATAAAAATTGTCTTGCCATCGACAGAGCGATTGGCATGGCCTGATCTGCATCAATTAAGGGGGGAAGGGGCAAATTGAACGGTGGGTTTTGCATTGCCTGCATGAAATCTGTGCCGTCAGATGGTGAGGGTATATAGATTGCAAAAAATCCACCCATAAAACCACCCGCCCGCATTCGGGGCAGATCAAGGTGCCCCTTGCCTTCGCCCAAAAGCCAAATCACCTCGCGGTTATGAGGCGCGTTGTGGAGGCGCAACAACAGATCATTGTGGCCGTCAAAAACTGGAAACATGATTTAAACCCTAAGAATGGGACAGACACGGTCCCAGATAAAGCGTCCCATTGCGGGGAATGCGTTGGGGTTGGTTTGGGCCAACGCCTTGCCAGATGTCATCATCACAATTGATAGGGGCCGCAAACCCGGCGCGGAAATGCGGATCATATCATGTTTGAACCAGCTGGTTTTGGGGTCATTGGTCCAGCCATTATGACCTGCTTTGGACCAAATTTTGACCATAGATGGCAGATCGCCGCCTAAATATTCACAAAGTTGGTAATCTGGAAAGACGGCTTGGGGGCTGAGTGGATCACGTGCCATCAAAGATTGTGCGCGGTGCTTTAGATTGGGTGCAAGTGGAAGATCGCCTTCAAACAGTTCCCATAACAACCGCGCCACAGCCAAAGGGGTCAGTTGGTTCAAGTTTTCGCCTAAGGGACCAGCATATTGCGCCTCGCGACCATAGCGCAAATCCCCCATCAGTTTTTGCGAGATGCGACAGCCATCTTCCCATTCGGGCCAGCCGAGTTGCCAAAATACCTGATTGAGGCGGTCGCGTTTGGAAGCCCAATCCAAGTATTCTGCCCCAGCCAGAAGTGTGTCGCCCGTAGTCCCCGTCAAGTGATCGATGATATAGTTTGTTGCGGTATTTGAGGACCAAAGGATCATATCTTGTAAGGCGCGGTCAAAATCGGCATCGGGTGCCAGGCGGCCTGCCCCATGAGCAATCAGCGCGTGGATCATATGAAAGGGCTTAACGAGCGAGCACGGATAGCAGCGCCAGTCTCCGCGATAGGCGAACCCTTCTGCGCCAAAGGTCGCAGGAGTTACAAGGACAAGGGAAAATTGCTGTGATATCAGCCCAACAGGCCCAAATTGATCTAGTAAATCATCGACAAGGGAGTGGCCCAAGTGCGACCATTCGGTGGTTTGGGCGAAAAACATCGACGCTCTCCTTAGGGTCAGGATAGGCCAGCTAGATCGGCGATGGCAATCCAGAAGATTGCAAAAATATAAAGCGCGTCTGCGGTCAAGGTCACGCTGATTTTTTGCTTTATTTTTGGATGGCAGATTTTTAGACGGCCG
>CAWUUC010000062.1:0-3203 GCA_963924905.1 uncultured Paracoccaceae bacterium | reverse complement strand
GAGACCGCCGCATTCGACCACTCTGCCACCTCTCCGCGGTAGGGATCGTGGCGGGGATTTAACGAGGTCTTGGTGCGCTTGCAAGCCCCATTGGCGTGAGCCGCACGAATTATCTGGTGCGCATGTTGCGATCCTTGGCCCTGATTTGGGGCACGTGTGCTTTTGTCCGTTCTGCTATGAGGTTTTTGGCCAAGGGCTGATATCTTTTACTGATATATTGACATATACAGGCATCTCGCGGATAAGCGCGTTTCTTGGGCGGGGGACGATTCTCGGTCAAGTTATATTCATATCGCCCCGTTGGGCGCGCTGTTTCAGGCGGGGTCACCCGAAAATGCCGCAAGGCTGCCGAAAAACGCGGAGCAAGAGAGGAAAGACCATGTTCGCGGTCCTGAAAACAGGCGGCAAACAATACAAGGTGCAGGCGGGTGACGTGCTGCGCGTTGAAAAGTTGGCAGCTATCGCTGGTGAAAAAATCCAGTTTAATGACATTCTTATGGTGGGTGGCGATACGCTGACCATCGGTGCGCCCTTTGTGGCGGGTGCGGCTGTCCAAGCCGAAGTGATCGACCAGATCAAAGGCGAAAAGGTCATCCACTTTGTCAAGCGTCGCCGTAAGCACAGCAGCCAGCGCACCAAGGGCCACCGCCAGCATCTGACGCTGGTTCGTGTGACCAATGTTTTGGCATCAGGCGCTGATAAGTCAGGCGTTTCTGCCGCAACTGGCACCGCAGACGCACGCCGCGCCTCCCATAACACCGCTGCAGCCCCAGTTGCAGCCCCCGCGAAACCCAAGCGCGCCGCCAAGGCCGCCCCAGCAGCGGAGTAATCGCAGATGGCACATAAAAAAGCAGGCGGCTCATCGCGCAACGGCCGCGACTCGGCTGGTCGTCGTTTGGGCGTGAAATTGTTCGGTGGCCAAATCGCCATCCCAGGCAATATCATCGTTCGTCAACGTGGAACCACTTGGTTCCCAGGTGAAGGCGTTGGCATGGGAACCGATCATACCTTGTTTGCCAAAGTCGAAGGTCATGTGACCTTTAAAAAGGGTTTCAAAGGCCGCACATTTATTTCGGTTCTGCCAGCGGTAAAAGCCGCAGAGTAGTCGATCCTTTACAAAGAGACTGTAAAGAGGGGATCGGCTGAAAAGCCGGTCCCCTTGGTCATTTCGGGGATCGCGCTTGGGTTGCAAGGTTATTGCATTTTAAGGGGGTAACCCCCAAATGCGCTTCAGGAGGAAGCCATGGTTTTGGATATGATCGCGACGACACAGGTTGGTGAAATTGCAGCAGGCCGTTTTGTCTTGCGCCCAGTGCGCAAATCGGACGCTGGTTTGTTTGCGATGTATGCAGGTGATCGCCGTGTGGCCGAAGCCACGCATTCCATTCCGCATCCCTTGCCTCCAGGCGCTGCCGAGGCCTTTGTCGATCGCGCCATGACGCGCCGCGCAGATGAAGACGTTTGGGTAATGGACGGCACCGCCACAGGATTGGCCGAAGTTTTGGGCGTCATCAATCTAAAGCGAATGGATCAAGGCGCGCGCGGTGGCGTGGCGGGGCAATCCGAAATCAGCTATTGGGTGGCCCCTGCCTATTGGAAAACGGGCATTGCATCCGAGGCGGTACAGGCCATCATTAACGCCAATCCACAAACTTGCCGCACCATCTTTGCCGAAGTGTTTCAAGACAATGCAGGTTCCGCGCGGGTTTTGACCAATGTGGGCTTTGAATATTTGGGTGATGCGGAAACCTTTTCGGTTGCGCGCGGGGCGCGTGTGCCGACTTGGACCTATATTCGCAAACTGGACTAGTGATCATGACCCGCGCCAGTTTAAAGACGGCGCGGTTGTCCCTGCGCCCAGTTATTGACACCGATGAACCTGCGTTCTTGTCCACTCTGTCCTTGGACGTGGCACATTGGCTTTCCAGCGTGCCTCATCCTTATACGGCAGCAGACTTTCATCATTTTGTCCAAAATATCGCAGTACAGGGCAAAACTTTTGTTATCGAAGACGCGACCGGTTTTGTGGGTGTGATCGGTGTTGAGGATGAGCTGGGCTACTGGTTAGCCCCGCGCGCGCAAGGACAAGGTTATGCGACCGAAGCCGCACGGGCCGTGCTGTCATCGCGGTTCCTAGATGATCCCGCCCCCATAACAGCGGGATATTTTGCCGAAAATGCCGCATCGGCAAATGTGTTGCGCAAACTTGGATTTTTGCAAGTCGGGCAAGGGGCTAAGCATTGCGCCGCGCTGGGCACATCGCGGGCGCATATCGATCTGCGCCTGAGCTTTGCTGATTTTCGGGCTGCATTGCCCGTCCATAGATCTGCTCGCCTGACCTATCGTGAGATGTTAACCCATGACGCACCTGCATTGCACGGCCTTGTCAGCCAATGGCAGGTCACACGGCAATTGGGCAGTTTTCCATGGCCCGCCGACCCCCAGTTTTCAACAATGCGCGCCCAACCGTATCAGGGTGAAGGTTTTGTTTGGGGGATTTTTCTGAATGGGCAGTTTGTGGGCTGGGTGGCGATCACCGGGTGCGAATTGGGCTATATGATCGACCCCACCCATCACCGCCAGGGTTATGCGCGAGAGGCGGTCATCTTTGCAATGCATCATGCCAATTTGCCCCGTGTTGAGGCCCAGGTTTGGGATGATAATTTTGCGTCTTTGTCCTTGTTGATCAAATGCGGATTTGTGGTCGAACAGTCGACAACGCATCTGTCCAAGGCGCGCGGCGCAGTCACGGGTGGATTGCGGCTGGCATGGCAGCACGACCGCCCTTTGGGGGTTTCACACCCCCACGCGCAAGCGCGCCCCCCCGTGGGATATTTGTAAAGAGAAGAACAAAGGCATGTGCCACGAGTTTCCACTGAGACTTGAGACTTGCCCCCCAATCCTGTATCGCCTGACAATCTTATTAGAAAGCCAAATCCCATGAAGTTTCTCGACCTAACCAAAGTCTATATCCGCTCTGGCGGGGGAGGGGGCGGCGCCGTGTCTTTTCGGCGCGAAAAGTTCATTGAGTTTGGTGGGCCTGATGGCGGGGATGGTGGCAATGGTGGCTCGGTCTGGGCGGAGGCCGTGGACGGTCTCAACACCTTGATCGACTTTCGCTATCAACAGCATTTCTTTGCGAAATCGGGGCAAGGCGGCATGGGCCAGCAACGAACAGGCAAAACGGGCGAAGATATCATTCT
>CAWUUC010000061.1:0-2980 GCA_963924905.1 uncultured Paracoccaceae bacterium | reverse complement strand
ATTGCAAAAAGGTCAAAAAGGACGCATTCAGCACATCATAACGCTTGCGCACACGCTCGTTCTCGCGGTCAGCGGCGAAAAAGAATTGCTTCAGATCGTTCCCGCCGATGGAAATAAAATCGACCATTTCAAAGAAGGCATCGGGCGCATAGGCAAGGCTGGGCATTTCCAACATCGCGCCCACTTCGATTTTTTCAGGCACGGTATGTCCCAAAGAGGTTTCGCGGTGCAATTCGCGAAACAAATGGCTGCGTGCCTCTTTGAATTCGGCAAATTCGGCAACGAAGGGAAACATGACCGTTAGGGGCCGCCCCGCCGCTGCGCGGATCAGGGCTTGCAATTGCATCCGCAACACGCCCGGCTTGTCCAAACCCACCCGCAGCGCGCGCCAACCCATAGCGGGGTTCGGCTCGTCTTGGGGTTTCATATAAGGCAGCACTTTGTCGCTGCCGATATCAAGGGTCCGGAAATAGACAGGCAAACCGCGTGAGGAGTCCATGACTCGCGAATACAATGAGGCCAGCTCTTCGCGGCGTGGCATTTGACTGCGGATCAAAAATTGCAATTCGGTACGAAATAGGCCGACACCTTCGGCCCCCGACCCGATCAAAGATGGAAGATCAGCCATCAGCCCTGCATTCATGAACATCCCAATGCGCGTGCCGTCCAATGTGGTCGCGGGCAAGTCGCGCAGAAATGAAAACCTTTCTTGTGCCTTGGCTTGCATGGCAATCTTGTCACGAAAGGATCGCGCCACCTGATCTTCGGGGCGCAAATGTACGACGCCTTGATCGCCATCGACCAAGATTGCATCGCCATTCAACGCATCACTGGAAATGCGACCTGCATGGATCACCATCGGAATGGCCAAGGCGCGTGCCACCACCGCTGCGTGGCTGCCGACAGAGCCTTCTTCCAACACCACACCCTTTAGCTTGCGGCCATATTCCAGCAATTCAGCAGGGCCAATATTGCGCGCAATTAGGATCGGATTTTCTGGCATATTCGCGCCCGTGTCTGACCCTTGACCCGTCAGAATTCGCAGCAATCTGTTGGACAGATCATCCAAATCATGCAGTCTTTCGCGCAAATAGGCATCGGGCACATTTTCCAAACGCGCCCGCGCAGTGGCTTGTTCTTTGGCGACCGCAGCCTCGGCCGACAGGCCAGAGGCAATGTCTTCTTCCATACGCCGCAGCCAGCCCCGCGAATGGGCGAACATACGATATGCCTCAAGCACCTGCTTTTGGTCTTTGTCCAAACTTTCTGCGGCAAGCAGATCATCGACCGACACCCGCAATTGCCCCACCGCTGCACGAATACGGTCCAGTTCATGCAAAGGATCATCCGCCACAGGGTTGGTGACCACCACCCGCGCCTCATGCAGCCATACGCGACCTTCGGCGGCGCCCTCTTGACCAGTAGAACCTTTTATCGTCACAGGCTGGGTGTGCAGCATCGCCATGCCGCCGCCCGCGAAAGCCCCCAGTTCGGTCATTTCGGCCAATACCATGGCAACGACTTCTAGCGCGTAAACCTCATCTTCGGAAAATACTTGGGCGGTTTTCGACTGCACGACGACGACGCCCAAACGTTCGCCAACACGTTGGATGGGCACCCCAAGAAAAGACGAAAAAATCTCTTCGCCCGTTTCGGGCATAAAACGAAAGCCCTTTTCTTGAGGTGCATTGCCCGTATTCACGGGCAAACCCGTGCGCGCCACGCGACCGACCAGACCCTCGCCCAATTTCATCCGCGTTTGATGGACGGCTGATTTTTTAAGCCCCTCTGTGGCACAAAGCTCTAGCGTCTCAGAGTCGCGAAAAAGATAAATGGAACACACCTGCGATCCCATTGAATCGGCAATCAAATGTGTAATTTGATCCAACCGATCTTGGCCTTTGGCATCTGCGGCCAAAACATCACGCAACCGACGAAGGAGGCGGCGGCTGTCACTATCGCTGCGTTCTGTGGGCATTCTGCTTCCTTTACTTACGCCCAGCATAAGACATTCCAGCACAAAAGGGGAGTGGGGAAAAATGACCTCTCTTCTTAGGTCGTCGCGATATCCTTTTGGGTGACGGCCACGGATTTCAAGATGGCAAAGCATGCACTGCCAACGTCCAATTCCAAGGCAACAGCGGACCGTTTGGTTATGCGCGCTAGCAAAACCTCATCGCCTGCGCGCAGTTGCACGGTCAGGCTTGGCCCTTTTTCGTCTGTCAGGGCAAGGACCGAGACTGGCAAGATATTTAACGCCGAGATATCATCAGGCCGTGTTCTGGCAAGCATGACATCTTGGGCATGGATTCGCACCGCCAAACGATCCCCAACACGCCCGATAAAGGGAATGAACAACTGACCTGCCGTTGTGTTTACGCGTGTCAAACCATCGGCCTCATGGGCGGCGATCTGCGCGGACATAATAGCGCCTGCTTGTTGCGCGCCAAAGATTTGACTGGCAGCCAGATCGGAAAAAATGGCGCGTGCAGGCCCCGCGCAAAGAACCCGCCCTGCCTCAATGACAACCAAAGTGGTGGCCAAGCGGGCCAATTCATCGACCGAATGGCTGACATAAAGGATGGGAATTTTCACCTCATCGCGCAACCGTTCCAAATAGGGCATGATCTCGGCTTTGCGGGGGGCGTCCAAAGCGGCCAAGGGTTCGTCCATTAGCAGCAGGCGGGGGGCGCGCAAGAGGGCGCGGCCAATGGCCACGCGCTGGGCCTCACCACCCGATAGGGTCAAAGGGCGACGATCAAGCAGCGGCGAAATACCCAGCATGTCGACCACGCGATCAATTTGATCCGCCCCCCCATATGTCAAATTTTGGCGCACCGTCATATGTGGAAATAGCCGTGCCTCTTGAAAAACATAGCCAATTTCGCGCAGATGGGGTGGCAGATTGATTTTGCTGTCAAACAGCACCTTGGCACCATTTGCAATCTGCCCCGCGTCAGGGCGCAACAATCCTGCGACG
>CAWUUC010000060.1:0-3676 GCA_963924905.1 uncultured Paracoccaceae bacterium | reverse complement strand
GTCATTAAAATCAGGTTTCGACATAACCACCCCGCGCCTTTGATATAGCATTTATGCCCCCAATCGATAAGAGCAAGCGAATTATGCAGGGTAATTCACAAGACAAAGCGGTGCTATACATCGTCTTTAGGGTGGCACATCGATCGCGCCGCAGCATTCAGATCAACGGACATCTTATGATCGCAACAGATAAAACCGATCCTAACCAAGCCGTTACGATGTGGAACGCCGTTTATGCGATGGCGTTTTGTGCAGCGGTCATGGTGGGATGCGAGTATTTACCTGTCAGCCTGCTCAGCCCAATCGCGCGTGACTTTGATGTCACAGAGGGGCGCGCGGGGCTGGTTATTTCAGTTTCAGGGATTTTCGCCATTGTGACCAGCTTGACCGCGTCGCGCTTGACCGCTGGGATGGATCGCAGTTTGGTGATGCTGGGATTTGCCTGTGCCTTGATGGTGTCGAATGCTTTGGTGGCCACTGCCTCCAGCTTTGCCACCTTGATGTTGGGCCGCGCGGTTTTGGGTGTGGCGGTGGGCGGGTTTTGGTCCTTTTCCACCGCGGTGACGATGCGGCTTTTGCCAGCCCCCGACGTGCCAAAAGGACTGGCCCTGATCGGCAGCGCAGTGGCAGTGGCCACCACAATCTCTGCGCCAATGGCCAGCAGCTTAGGCGAAATTATCGGCTGGCGCGGCACGTTTTGGGCGCTTGTGCCTGTTGCCGCATTGGCCTTTTGCTGGTTGTGGATCAGCCTACCAAACCTGCCACCTCTTGGCGGCCACAGGCGCGGTGGGGCCTTGGGTCTGTTGCGCCGCAGACAAGTGCAATTTGCGACCCTTGGGGCCATGTTGTTATTCATGGGGCAGTTTGTGATTTTCACCTATATCCGCCCCTTGCTGGAAACCATCGCAGGCTTTTCTGTGCCAGCGATATCGGGGGTTTTATTGGCCATGGGGCTGTCGGGTGTGGTGGGCGCAGGTTGGGGCGGGCGAGAGTTGCGTAAAAGCCTGTTCAAACCCTTGATCGGCATCCCCGCCATTTTGTCTTTAATCGCGGTCGGCATGATCTCTTTTGGCACGGTGCAGCCCGCCGTTGTGGGCCTGTTTATGCTTTGGGGGTTTTTTACGGCGGCGGCGGGCATTGGGTGGGGGTTTTGGCTGTCGCGCGCCCTGCCTGATGAGGCAGAGTCAGGCGGCGGACTGCAAGTCGCGGCAATTCAATTGGCCATCGCGGGCGGTGCATTCGTGGGTGGATGGGTGCTGGATCATTCCGGCTGGCAGGCATCAATCGGCGTGGGTGTCGTTGTGTTGATTATGGCCTCATTGGCTGCGACAGCGACAGCTATAGATTTCAAAAAGGAGAGAGCATGATGGCGGGCATCGCATTTGGCCACTCAATCGGCCTATCAAAAGGCATCACAATTTCTGAAATAACGCGACCACGAACAAGGCCCGAAAAATGACCCAAAAAATTCGTTTCAGCTTTGCTGATCATATCTTTACCGCGACATTGAATGACAGTGCTGCGTCCCACGACCTTATCCGTCAATTGCCATTGGCCCTTAGGATTGAGGATTATTCAACCAATGAAAAAATCACTTATCTGCCCCAGAAACTAACAACTGTTGGTGCTGGCCCTTTTGACAACGAGTCTGTGGGTGATCTGTGCTATTATGCGCCTTGGGGCAATTTGGCGCTCTATCATGGCGGGTATCGCTATGCCTCTGGTCTTGTGCGGTTGGGAAAGCTGGATAATGGGCATACCCCGCTTTTGACGCGCGGCACATTTGCCTTAAGCCTCGAATTGGTCACTGAATAAAAAAGGATAAAACCCATGCAAATTCTGCGGGCAGGCAACACACCATCGGCCAAGGGGCCAACGGACTGGTTCACTGGCAGCGTGCGCGTTGATCGGCTGTTCAACCCGCTGGACGTCGACCGCGTGCAAGGCAGTTTGGTCACGTTCGAGCCCAGCGCAAGAACGGCGTGGCACACCCATCCCTTGGGGCAAACTTTGATTGTGACTGCAGGTGTTGGCCGCGTGCAACTTTTGGGCGGCCCCGTTGAGGTTATTCGCCCCGGCGATGTCGTCTGCATTGCAGCAGGCGAGCAGCATTGGCATGGCGCAGGCCCAGACACCGCCATGTCACACATTGCCATTCAAGAGGTCAAAGACGGTCAAATGGTCGATTGGCTAAATCATGTCACTGATGCCGAATATATCGGCTGAACCCAACCGCAATAAGGAAATCAAAATGTTAGCAACAGTTTTGCACGGCCCAGGTGATGTTCGTTTTGAACAGGTCGCTGAGCCGAAAATTCTAAAACCAACCGATGCAATCATTCGGCTGTCGGCCAGCTGCATCTGCGGCTCGGACCTTTGGCCTTATCGCGGTCTGCAAGGAATGGAAGGCCCCATGAATATGGGCCACGAATATTGCGGCGTTGTGGTCGAAGTGGGGTCCGATGTGCGCACCGTCAAACCGGGTCAATTCGTGGTGGGATCGTTTTGCATTTCCGACAACACCTGTCCGCATTGTAAACACGGGTTTCAATCTTCTTGCGAGCAGCGTGAATTTATGTCAGGCGCGCAGGCCACTTTTGCACGGGTGCCTTTGGCAGATGGAACCTTGGTCGCAACCGCCGAGATGCCAGCGGATGATTTGATCCCCAGTTTATTGGCGGTGTCGGATGTTTTGGGAACAGGTTGGTATGCAGCGGACGCTGCGCGTGTGCAGCCAGGATCGACCGTTGTGGTCGTGGGTGACGGTGCGGTTGGTTTGATGGGCGTTTTGGCCGCCAACCAAATGGGCGCAGGGCGCATCATTATCATGAGCCGCCACAAAACCCGCCAAGATCTTGCGCTGGAATATGGCGCGACTGATATCGTATCAGAGCGGGGCGAGGCGGGAGTTGCCCGCATCAAAGCGCTGACCAACAAGATCGGCGCCGATGCCGTTTTGGAATGTGTTGGCACCCAAGAATCGATGAGCCAAGCCTTGCAAGTGGCGCGTCCGGGATCGATGATCGGTTATGTTGGTGTGCCGCATGGGGTTGAGTTTGACGGCCAAACCCTGTTCTTTTCCCAAACAGGCATGATGGGCGGACCCGCCCCCGTGCGGCGTTTTATGCCGCATCTTTTGGATCTTGTTTTGACGCGCAAGATCAACCCGGGCAAAGTGTTTGATCAGCAAATCCCGTTGGCGGATGTGGCACATGGCTATCGCGCGATGGACGAGCGTAAGGCGATCAAAACCCTTCTTTTGGTCTGACAAAGCAGGGGTGTTGGGGACAGCCCCAACACCTGTTTTCGCGCAAGCGGTCTGTTAAAGGCGACGCGGAACCGCATCGGCCCGGATCATATCCCCGCCTTTAACCCCAATCATGATCGTTGGTGCGTTTGTATTGCCCGAGGTCAGGTTTGGCATGACCGAGGCATCAACCACCCGCAACCGATCAACCCCGTGCACCCGCAGGCGCGCATCGACCACCGCCATGGCATCTTGGCCCATGCGGCAGGTGCCGCCTTGGTGATGGGCTGAATTGCCCGTCTCGACCATAAAGCGCATGATGTCATCATCGGTCTTGACGGTGGGGCCTGGCACCTCTTCGGCCACCACGCGGGCGGCGATGGGGGCGCTGGACATGATCTGGCGAATTTGTTTGATGCCGCTGATCAT